>JAAYUG010000137.1 GCA_012517825.1 Bacteroidales bacterium
CGTTTTGCACGGTTCCAGCATCTGTATCTTGCCGCCGGCAGAAAAATGCGGTTAGCTTTATCCGGAATTCTTAAGAATTTCAGGGAAGACGAATAACTGTTCTGCTGTTCTTTTTTGGGGCAGCCCGTTAGGTGGCCACTTAACGATTAAATCAACTTTGCCTGCCTGTATAGCTTCAGAAGTTTTTCCCTTTCCTTCTCCCAGCATAGGTCATGAGCGGCCTTTTCCAGATTGACTTTCCATTCGCGGCGCAATGCTTCATTGTACAACATTTGCTGAAAAAGCGAAGCCAGATGTTCCGGGGCCTGTGATTCTGTGGTTAGACCAATTCCATAAGTATCAACAATTTCTTTCATTGCCGGAAATGCAGATACCAATACCGGTATGCGTGCCTGAATGTAGTCGAAGAGTTTATTTGGCAGGGCGAAATAATAATTGTCGCCTATGCGCTCTTCAAGTGACACTCCCACATCAGCCTGCAGGGTTTGCCGGTATAACTCATCCGGCAATAGCCTTCCCGCAAACTGCACCTGCCGCGTAAGGCCTTCAGCCTGAACAAGACCTTCAATTTCACGGCGCTGGTAACCATCTCCGGCTATGACAAAGCGAACCTCCGGAAGAAAAGGAAGCGCCCTTATCACATTTTCAATGCCACGTCCGACATTAATGCTCCCCTGATAGATTATGGTGCGTACCTTGCTTTCTCTCTCAGCTGTAACGGATGGTCTGTACCATGGAACATTGCGGATTACTTCCATGTGGACGCCGTACTGCTGAAAATACAATTCAGCAACAGGTCTGCAAACAGTGGAGGAAAAACGGATCCGGGGGAGGAACATTCGCTCGATCAGCTTCCAGACATTTCGTACAAAAGGCCTGTCAACCAGTTCCGGCAGTCCGGTAAAATATTCATGGCTGTCGTAAAGCAACGGGATACGCTTGATCCGGCAGGCCAGATAACAAGCTGTAAGCGTATCAAGATCATTGGCTGTTACTGCATCGAAGCGGTGAAAAAGCAAATAAAAAAACAGTCGGATATTAAAAAATGCATAGAAAAGAAATCCTTCCTGGAAAATCGGATTCAGATGCACAACACGAAACGGAAGTTCTGCCTCCGGGATATTTTTATGCCAGCGGCCAATCAGTGTAATCCGGAGCCCATTTTCCGAAAGGGTATGCGCAATCCGGTGCAACCTCTGGTCAGTGGCCAGGTCATTTGTCACCGCAAGGGCAATGGATCTTTTCATAAGCTTCCTACCCGCTCTATATAACGTAAGCCAAAATACTATATTTATTCCACATTGCGCATCAACAAATGTGCAATGTACCCGGGCAGGCTGCTTTCACAGCGTTTCTGCGGGGTTGGCCCTGATACCTGCACCCAGGGCCAACCCACTGCGCATTGGTTCGTCAGCCGGCCTGATGTGCATTCCTGGTCTGTCATCAGTAATTCAACATCAGCAGAATGAAAAAGTAGTTGGTTAAGAAACTATCTTTGCAGGAAATCATAAGCATGATCAAATTTTCCGAGAATGTCTCTCTCCGAAATCTGAATACCTTCCGTATTGAGGCGCAGGCAAGATACTATTATTTCTGCACCGATCCGGAGCAGATACCTGAGGTGCTTGCAGAATGGCCTCAGAAGGAATCCCTGCTGATTATGGGAGGCGGAAGCAACCTTCTGTTTACCAAGAACTTTGAAGGCCTGGTTCTCCGGATAGGATTTACCGGAATACAGATGGTACATAAGAATAAGGAATATGTGATTGTTGAAGCGGCGGCGGGTGAAAACTGGGATGAATTTGTTGACTGGACAGTTGAAAGGAACTTTGGCGGACTGGAAAACCTTTCCCTGATTCCGGGAACTGTTGGTGCCAGTCCCGTACAGAACATCGGAGCATACGGAACTGAAGCCGGAAACAGCATCGAATCAGTTACTTACTACTCCATCGACGAGAAAACCATAAAAACCCTTCCATCGCAGGCCTGCGGTTTTGGATACCGTACGAGCATATTTAAAAATCAGATGGCCGGAAACTCCATCATTCTGTCGGTGAGATTCCGCCTCAGCCTCCATCCTGTTTTGAACACAGAGTACAAAGGCCTGAAGGAAGAAATGCGGCAGTATGCAGGGCCAGGAATACGTGCTGTCCGCCAGGCAGTTATTGCCATACGCCGCCGGAAGCTCCCCGATCCGGCTCAGGTGGGAAATGCAGGCAGTTTCTTCAAAAATCCTGTCGTTCCCGAAGAAGATTTTTCCGCCCTGGTAAAAGAAAATCCTGATATTCCTTTCTTTCCGGCAGGAAAAGGGTTTGTCAAATTACCTGCCGCCTGGCTGATAGAAAAATGTGGTTGGAAAGGATACAGAAAAGGAGATGCCGGGGTTCACCCTCATCAGCCGCTGGTTCTTGTAAATTACGGTGCAGCTGCCGGCAGGGAAATACTCGAACTGGCCAATGCAGTTCAGGCATCAGTATATCAACAATTCGGAATTAACCTTGAACCGGAAGTGCGCATTATATAATCGGCCAATGCGCTACTGGAGGAGAAAATGATAGGTAATGGTTCCTTTCTGGGTGGCAGGAGCGTCAGGTTTCCGGTTGAATTTTGCCTTCAGTGCAGCATTTCTGGCAGCCTGAAGCAGATTCTCATTCAGGGTGGTGGATCCCTTTACACCCGGTGTGGCTGAAATGACATTCCCTTCGCGGTCAACAAGAATCTCAACAACCACTGTTCCTTCCACCTGATATTTATACTCGGGAGTGGGAAGGGAAAGATAACTGCGCCCGCTGAGCGAAAACTGGATTCCTCCTGTTCCCGTACCACTGCCCTGCCCGTGGGTTGTGGCATCAGGGCTTCCCTCAGGAACCCCCTGATTCCCTTTATACAAACCTTCTCCTTCACTTGCGGATGGTTCCCCTGAAGTTTTCCTCCCTGTATATAAAGCCCGTGGATTCAGTTTAGGCTCTTCCTTCACAGGTTCTTTCACTTCCTGTTTTACCTGCGGCCTGGTTTCTGTTTTTTTCTGCACCGGCTTTTTGGTTTCCTGTTTCTTTTCAATGACCGGAGCTTCTTCAAAATCCTGGGTAAGAACCCCTTCTTTTTTTTCAGCCGGCTGTGTCTTTTCCTCCCGGGGCGGCGAAACATTCTGGAGAGGCTCCACGGTGCCGGTTCCCTGCAAATCGGTACCAAAATTAACCAGGATTCCCTGTTCTTCAGGTAAGGGAAGAGGCGTACGAAGCCCGAAAAACATAAGAAGTACGACAGCAATTGCGTGGGCAATCACGGTACCGATCAAACCTTTCTTATGTTCAAATATGTCGGTCATCGTTCTTCGGGCGCTGTGGCAAGTATTAGCCGGAAGCGGTTGCGCTGGGCAATATTCATTACGCGGACAACCTGTTCCATGGGTACACTGCGGTCAACATGCAACGAAACTGTTGGATCCTGAGTTCCTGACAGCTTGGCCTTGAGTAAAGGTTCCAATTGTTCAAAATCTACCCGGGTAGTTTCATAATAAAACTGAAGGTCACGGGTAATACTGACCGTGGTTACCGGTTTGGCCTGAACCTGGCTGTTGCTCTGGGGAAGAAGCAATTTGAGGGCATTGGGAGAGATCATGGTAGAGGAGATGAGAAAAAAGATAAGCAACAGAAACACCATATCCGACATGGATGCCATGCTGAATTCTATGCTTCGTTTATTGCGCGATTTAATGGCCATAGACGGGTTATTTCACAGGTTCATTCAACAGATCCATAAATTCAACGGAAGTAGCTTCCAGATTGTTTACCACCTTTTCGACATTAGCTACCAGTATATTATAGCCAAAGTAAGCAATAATTCCCACAGCAAGACCGGCGAGGGTTGTTACCATGGCCTCGTAGATACCACTTGAAAGCAAGGTAATATCAATATTGTTCCCGGCCATTGACATATCGTAGAATGCTCTGATCATTCCGCTGACGGTTCCCAGAAACCCGAGCATCGGAGAGCCACCGGCCACAATTGCCAGGGTGGGCAGACCTTTTTCCAGATTATAGACTTCGAGCTGGCCAACGTTTTCAATAGCCGTATTAACGTCACTCAGCGGACGGCCAATACGGAGCAGGCCTTTTTCTATCATCCGGGCAACGGGATTGGGCATTGACTGGCATAAAGCAACCGCGGCTTCAATTTTCCCGTCATGGATATAGTCTTTGATCCGGTTCATAAAATTCTGGTCCACTTTTGCCGCAGCCCTTATGGCAAAATATCTTTCCACAAAAATGTATATGCCAATCACCGAAAGGATAGCGATAGGAATCATTACCGGCCCACCTTTCAGCATAAGGTCCCAGTATGAAAGGCTTATCTCCTTGGCTCCGTGGGCATAAGCTGAATCAGCAGCAGCACGGGTGCTGATCTGCATAAGCAGGTTCATAATCATCATTTCAGGCATCATGTTCTGTTGGCTTTAATCAACTGTAACGGTTTTCTATTTAACTTATTGCACGTTGTCGGGCAAAGATACTTCTTCTTCCTTTTTTCCGCTCAATTTTCTCAGGTACCTTTTCAACAATTCGCCAAAAGAATTGAACTGTTCACTGTATGAAACACCAATACCTTGAGTATAGGGTGCATAATCGTACAATATTCTGTTGTTGGCCCGGTTGAATGCTTTCAGCTTCAGTGTTCCCGATTCATTCAGTTTGATATCGACCACGAAATCGCCCGCAATGTTCGAAGTATTGGTGGCATTATTGGCGACCATTTCGTTTCCGCCAACATCGAGGTTCCCGTTTATTGTAATCCGGTCGTTCAGCAATTGGGTTGACAATGCCACTTCGACCTGCTGGGTGGTTATCTCATCACCCGGGCGGTAGTTGATGCCAATGTCCACATCCCTGCTGAGCTGCGAAAGCCAGTTGCTAAGCTGGTTTGATAACAGTTCACTTCCGGTAACACCTACACTGGCCGAGCCAAGTCCGGTAGGAGTACTGATTCCCGTACCACTTGCTGAGCGTTCTGCACTGGGCATGAAACTGTTCAGAATCAAAAGCGAAAGGAATTGCTTGCTAAGCTCTTCCTGTGTATTGATAGCATTTTTCACCTTGTTCCTCAGTTCATCCTCGGCGGTCGGAAGGTAAATATCATACCGTATTGTCGGGTTCATCAGCTTGTCAGTGAGAAATATCTGGCACTCAATCGGAATTCTTCGTTTATATTGCTCGGTAGCGTCAACCAGCAATTCATACAGTGAGGTTTTGACGGGATATATAGCTTTAATATTGAGGTTGGCATCCTTGGGATCCCCGTTCCACGAAACCGTTCCCCCTCTTTCTACCCTGAATCGTTTGTTGATCACATTCTGAAGCGTGAAAAGGTAATCCCCCTCTTCAATAACATAGTCGCCATACATTCTGAATTTGCCGTTGGTACTTATTTCCATTTTTATATTTCCATTGCCCCGTCCTTTGATTACGTCACCAATTTTGGGATCAAAAATAATCTGGGCTTCGGCATCGGGTGTAATGGTAAGTTCAAAATTCAGTTCCATACCCTGCAAACCGGGAGTCAATGGTGGCTGAACATTCGTTTTTTCGGTTGTGCGTAAACTTTTTCCCTTAAAAACAATGAAAGGAATTTCAGTAATTTCCTGAGTTGTATTAAGAGGAATATTGAACTGGGTACCTTTTTCTGTTCTTGCAGTAATGTTCATCTTCAGGTTGGGAACTATCCCTGAAATGGTGATATTGCCTGTGGCCACAGCTCTTCCGTAAAACAGGGAGTTGTCCTTCGATGTCGTATTGAGGCAAAGTAAATTCCGGGCCGCAATTGAAATGTTCATGCTCCATTCTTTGAGCCTGTTTCCAAAGATGTAGCCATTTATTGAAGCTTTGTTCCCGTTTTCATCAAAGGCCGTGACGTTATTTAAAAGTATCCTGTTTTTTTCAATGGCAATCTTATCGGTAAACGAATACCGCGTTTGCAGGTAATCGACCATAAAGGAAGCTTTTTGAACGTCGAGGTCGCCATCCAGTTCCAGCGCCTTTGCAGTTCCTCCCAGGTGCAATCTGCCGGTAGCCAATCCGTTAAGATCAGAAAAGACCTTTGAAAGATACGGTTTAAGAATGTTGACCCGCATCTTGCTGAGAGATAAATCCACATCAATTTTCCCGGATTCGGGAACAAAATCTCCCTTTCCTTCCAGAGACAGAAGATTACCACGGTAAGAACGTATGAGCAGGTCAATCTTCTTTGACTGCTGATTCCACAGACTCTGCACCCTGGTATTTCCAAGGATTTCACCATTAATACCCAGGCTGTCAATTGTGAAATCACCGAGAAACCGTCCGTTATCGAAGAGTTTCTGCAGGGAAGCGTTCCCATTGATGAGGCCGGAAAACGAAAATCCTTTATCTGCAGTGAACAGATTAAGCCTTCGCGCCTGAAGGTCCTTCATATTCATTACCAACTGATTGCTGTCACTGCTGCTAACAGCACCTGAGGCAGCAATCTCTTCCTTACCGTTATGCATCCGCAGACCATCAACTTCAAAATAAGCCGAATCGAAAACCATGGTAAACGGTTCGATAACCCACTTTTCATCATCCACTTCGAAAGAAGAGGGAGAAATATCCGTTCGCACCAGAACCCTGCCGCCAGGTTTTCGTGTGAAACTGGCTGTACCGGATAATTGTCCCTTGTTCAGCCCTGCTGTTAGTGGATTCTGTAAATTGACATAAATGCTGTCGTTCCGCATCTCCAGCTTTCCCCGGACATCGGCAAAGGCCATCTTCTTATGAAAAGTAAACTGATCGGTGCGGAAAAGTATGGTAAAGGTATTATTGACAGGCTGCACGAGGAGGGAAAATTTGGAGAAGTCAAAATCCTTCCAGGCTATTTGCGATGAAGACCCCTGAAGATAAACAAGGTTTTCCAGGCTGTTCACTTTGCCTTCCACCGAGGTGTTTTCCGCCATTTGCAAAGAAGGGGCGAAGAAGGACAGCACTTCTCCGGGATTACTTATATTAATACGGAAGGAAAAATTATTCCTGCCGTTTGCCTTGTTCATCCCCTGAGAACTGACGGAAGGCAGAAATGCCCCGGCTATATGGGTCAGGGATGAGCCAAGAGCACCAAAATCATATACCCCTTCAAGGCTGGCATCAAGAACATCGGAATGCAGGGTAAGGTTTCCCTTGTCGCCCTGCCGGGTAGCACTGAGGATCATATTATAGAGCATGAGCGACTGCCCGGGCCGCGCAAATCGCGCATTCAGCAGCTTTATGTCCCCGTTAAGGCTGCTGACGTTATTGCCCACAAAATTCGCCGTAAGAATGCACGAAACCGTAAGAGCCGTATCTTTATTCACAAGGTGCAGGGGAAAAAGATTCGCCCGTGCAATGTTGGCGGTAAAATCAAACTCCGGAGTTTCTTTCGAAAAATCAAGCCGGCCCAGAAAATCCATTGACAGATTCGGGTCGTTGATATAGATGCTACCATCGTAAGTATTGCGCGTAAAAGTTCCTTCGAGACGAATATTGGTGTACGAATAATTTTTAAACTCCAGCAAAGGTACGGTACCATTTAACCGCGCCTGCAAATGATTATCCTTCTCCTCTCCGTCCACCTCGGCCCGGAATGAAATCATTCCCAGATTCCTTTTCCCCGGATCCTGAAGTTCTCCGAGCAGAAAATTTCCGGTTTCAATATTCCCCCTGAAAGTTAAATGATTTTTGCCCTGATGGGTAATGATAAGATCATTGCGAAGGGTTCCAAGCCGGGTAGAAAGTGTTCCGTAGGTAACAAAATCATCAAAAAACCCGGTGAATTTGCCCTGATACTGTATTTTACCCAGTCGGTGGAGCGTTTCGGGCAGACTGATTTTCTTGCGGATCCAGGGCAACTGGAGACTCTCTGCATCTCCCGGAGAAGTAGTAAAACGATTTACCTTCACATTAATATAGGTGTGCCTGATGTCCGGAAGGCCTGTCATATCAACATTTCCGGCAAAAACAGTCTCCCGGTTGTAACCTATGAACAGGTTTCTTATCCGCACATCACTCAACAGGCCCGATATAGTCCCTGAACACCGCACGGCATGGGGAATATTGCTTAACGAAGGCGCAAAATATCCCAGGTCCTGCATGTGAAGATTTCCCTTGTCAATTTTGATGCGCATAAAAACCTTCTGACCAAAAACACCTTTTCTGAACTGGGAAAGTGAATCAAAATCGAAAAATATATAGGGAGCTTCGATTTGCGAGAGAGGAGTATTGAGAAGTACATCCTTGAAATGCAAGAAATGTTTGCTGATACTTAAAAGACTTTCCATCCGTTCAAGACAGAACCCGCTTTTCTCAATGCCCGAAAATTCCCGTAAAAGAAAACTGACACTGTCGCCCTTGTTTTGCAATCCAACAATGAGGAGATTCAATGAATCCATTTCCAAATCAGAAAAATCGATGCCTTTTTTTTCAACATTCTCCTCATTCCAGATGGATAATCTGAATTTTGCATCCGAAAACCGGATGGTGTGAAACGAAAGCTGGAGTTTTTTACCTGAAGTATCTCCTCTACTCTTCAATGCATCAATAATAAACTGAAGATTCAACGTCTTTGTGGAATCAGAGGCCAGACGGATATATGGGTTGTCAGCCTGTAATCTGGTGAAACTGATACGTTTATTCCAGAGGTTAATTCCTCCCAGTTTTGCCGTAAAGGCAGGAGCATACAGCAGTGTATCGTGACCCTGATCCTGAATGCAAAGATTGTAGATTATAATTTTGTTGGGAAACGCTATGGAAACACGGTCGAGGGTAATCGGAGCTCCGAGTGACCCGGACAGCCTGTGGGAGATGTTTTTGACCACGAAGGTCTGAATATTTTCAGACTGTAAAAGCAAAAAGGCGGCCAGGGGAATGGAAATAATTCCCAGAAAAAACCAAAGAAATATTTTGAAAAACTTTTTGATAATTTGGCCGTTTGTAAGGTAAACGCAAAGAAATAAAAAATAGTTTATTTTAACCATCGTGAATGTAAGCATTTTAGGCATAGAATCCTCCTGCGATGAAACCGCAGCTGCCGTGGTTCAGGATGGCTACCTTCTTTCATCGGTTATTGCCACGCAGGAAGTGCATCGCAGTTATGGCGGAGTAGTACCCGAACTGGCTTCCCGTGCGCATCAGCAGAATATAGTTCCTGTTGTAGACAAAGCTCTTAAAGATGCAGGGTTGAAGCCGGAAGATATTGACGGGCTGGCATTTACCCGCGGCCCGGGTCTGATGGGAGCACTTCTCGTCGGAACCTCCTTTGCCAAGGGGTTGTCTCTTGCCCTCGGGAAACCGCTGATTGAAGTAAACCACCTGCAGGCTCACATACTGGTTCACTTCATTAAGGAACACAACAAAACCCTTCATCAGCCCGATTTTCCTTTTCTGTGCCTTCTTGTATCAGGGGGGCATACCCAGCTGGTGAAGGTCAACAGCCACCTTTCGATGGAAGTGCTGGGACGCACCCTGGATGATGCTGCCGGTGAAGCTTTTGACAAATGCGCCAAGCTCATGCGCCTGCCCTATCCGGGCGGACCCGTTATTGACCGGCTGGCAAAGGAAGGAAACCCGACGTCATTTTCCTTCAGTAAACCAAGAATACCTGGCCTTGATTTCAGTTTCAGCGGATTGAAAACTTCGTTTCTCTATTTCCTTCAGGAAAAGGTGAAAGAAGATCCTTCCTTCATTGAGAAGCATCTTCCCGACTTATGTGCAAGTCTTCAGTACACCATTGTAGATATCCTGGCTGAAAAGGTGGTAGCCGCCGGCCGGCAGTCGGGCATTCACCAGATTGCACTGGCGGGAGGAGTGGCCGCTAACAGCGGACTTCAGAAAAGAATGCAGGCCCTTGCTTCACAATATGGATGGGAACTGTTTATTCCTCCGGCCCGTTTTACCACCGACAATGCGGCTATGATTGCCATTACGGGCTATTACAAATTCAGGGAAAAAATGTTTTCCGGCCACGATATCGTTCCCCTGACAAGGTCTGAATGAACTTCCCGGTGAGGTGCAGGCGACAAAAAAACATACGGAACGCGTCAAAATTATCGTTGTTTCATCTTCGGTTTTTGTCAATTAAAATATTTTTGTATTTTTAGTGAGTTAATCCTGCCCGAATGGAAGACCTTCACATTGAGGGAACCAAACGTACCCCGGAAATCAGAATGAAAGCCACGGGAGAAATTACCATTGAAGGCCGTTCCGTAATGGAAGATGCTCCGCGCTTTTACGACGCTCTGTTTATGTGGGTATTCGAATACTGCAAAAATCCCGCTGATCAAACGGTCATAAACATTAAACTTGAATATTCCAACAGCGACTCGGCAGTTGCCATACTTCACCTGTTGAAGGAACTCACCCAGCTCAAGAACCAGAACAAAAGCCTCATCGTCAACTGGTATTACGAACAGGGTGACGACGATGTTCTTGAGCGCGGGCAATATTATGCCTCCATTCTTGGAATACCGTTTCAGTTTATCGAAGTGGAATAAGCACCCTGCAGAACGGATAGGTTTTATCCCCGTCTGGTCCTCCCTGCAAAAACCGCTTTTCCTGTTTTTAGCCTGCACCGGTCAGATAAAACTCCCGTTCCGCTCACGGTAAAAAAAATGCTCCAATTTGCTATTTCGTATAATAGATTTAAATTAGGCCCGGAATATTAAACCTAACTCCTATGAAAAAAATCCTGTTAACCACACTGGCCGTGGCTTTCACAGCCGGTTATGTACTGGGAGGTGGCATCGTTACCAACACCAACCAGAGTGCATCCTGGGTGCGTACCCTTTCACGGAATGCATCCACGGGAATCGATGCAGTATATTTTAACCCTGCCGGACTCGGAAAGCTGAACAACGGACTGCATTTTTCCCTGAATAACCAGACCATTTTGCAAAACAAGGATGTGACGACCACATTCAACTATTTGAGCACCAATCCCTTCAAATACGAAGGAAAGGTTTCGGCTCCTGTGTTCCCCGGCGTTTATGCCGTGTACAAAATGGACAAACTGGCTTTCTCCTTCGGCTTTAACCCGGTAGGCGGAGGTGGCGGTGCCAAATACGACAATGGCCTTCCTTCCTTTGAAGTACCGCTCTCAACCGTGGTTCCTATTCTCCAGGGCAGTCTGGCACCTCTTGATCAGGCTATTGCTGCAGCTACCGGAACTGACCCCCATTTCAGAAATGTAACCGGATACCAGTTCTCCACCAATTTTGAAGGAACCTCAGTATACTTCGGATACCAGTTTAACGCCACCTACCAGGTAACTGATATGCTTGGTGTGGCTGTAGGTGCCCGTTATGTAACAGCAAAAAATACATACAAAGGGTTCCTGAAAGATTACAAGATCGAGGCTCCTGCCAACTACGGCGGATGGCAGACTCCGGGAACCTACCTCAGAACCGTTGCCAGTACTCCCGGCCTTGATGCAACAACCAAGGCAACTCTGCAGGGAACCGCAGCCGTACTTGATGTTCAGACCGGCGACAAGGAAGTTGATGCCGAACAAACAGGAACCGGCTTCACTCCTCTTCTGGGCCTGCACTTCTCACCCATGGAAAAACTGAACATTGCCCTTAAATATGAATTCAAAACTGCTATGAAAGTAAAAACTTCCATCAACGACAATAAAGATGGAGGCGGTTTGTTCAAAAAAGACTCAACCATTAACAGCGATATGCCGGCTATGCTTGCGGCAGGTCTTGATTACAATGTTCTGCCCTCATTAAAGCTTTCTGTGTCATACAATTACTACTTCGACAAGAATGCCGACTACGGAAAATCACTCGAAGGCCAGCCTGTTACCAACGATAAAGTTATCGACAAAAACTTTTACGAAATTGCCTTCGGAGCTGAATACAGTATTACAGAAAAATTCCTTGTAAGTGCCGGATTCCTGCATGCTCAGACAGGCGTAAAAGAAAATTACCAGAGCGATCAGAGCTTCAGCCTGACGTCCAATACAATTGGCGGCGGCCTTCTTTTTAAGCTCAATGAAAAGATCGGAATCAACCTCGGATATGCTTACACCATGTATGATAAAGGTTCCAAAGATTACACCGTTCCCATAGGGGCCAACAACGTGCCTGCCAAAGATGAATACTTCAAGAAAACTGTGATTTTCTCCGCAGGTGTTGATATCAGCCTGTAAGCAAAAAATTCCGGCTATCCTGAAAACGCCTCAATTGCCCGCTGAGGCGTTTTCTTTTTTCAGGAAAAACAAAATTCTGCCATTTTGCTTTTTTACAGGATATTTCCGGTAATTTTGCCTCCAGATAGGTCTGAACCATACGAAATGAATAAGCAGGAAAACACTTACCCTCAAAAAAGGCAATTCCGTATTCCTTTCGGAGATCTTCAAATGACCATTGAAGAAACGGCCAGGGTAATGGGATATGAACCAAAGGACCTGGTTCCGCCAATTGATACTCTCCTTCAGGAAGCTCTAAAACAAGCCGGGTCGCTTATACAAATCGAAGGCGGCCTTCTTCTGTACGATGTTATTATGGACGAAACCACAAAGTCGTTGCTGATCAATGGCAACCAGCTCCGGGTCAAAGCTAAGATATTCCGCGAACTGAAAGGGTCGGAAAAAATAGCTGTCTTCCTGTGTACGGCAGGGAATAAAATCGGTGAAATATCAAAGGAGCACATGCAGAACGGAAATCTGCTGGAAGGATATATTTATGACACAATTGGTTCCGCGGCAGTTGAAAAGGCAATGGATATGATTCAGGAATCGTTCCGTAAAGAAATGAAAGCAATGGGCTACGAAATCACCAACCGCTACAGCCCAGGTTATTGCGGGTGGGAAACTGCCGGGCAGTTCGACCTTTTCCGCCTCTTCCCGTCCGGATTCTGCCACGTCACACTGAATGACTCTGCCCTGATGAATCCGATCAAGACGGTCAGCGGAGTAATCGGTATTGGCAAAAACGTTGTTTACAACGATTATAACTGCGATTTGTGTGAACTTGTCACCTGCATCTACCGCAAAACAAAAGATATCAGATAAACCATGCGAAACAGCAGACTTATCATACTCCTCATTTTTTTACTGTTCCTCGCCCTGACTGTTTATAACCTTTTGCGCAACAGGTACAGTACACTCGGGCCGGAAATGCAGAATCTTGCTCTGCCTGATCCGGCGAGAATCTCGGAAATCATTCTGCAGGGCCCTCTCTCCAGGCCTGAAAACTCTGTTGCATTGCACCTGGTGAAAAGAGATAATGAATGGTTTGTAAACGATTCAATACCTGCAAAACCAGGACTTGTCGTATCCTTTCTTCAGGCAGCAGCATCCATTTCCATTAAGGCTCCCCTGCCAGGCACAAAGGCCCGTGCAGTAAAAAAGAGGATGGAAAGCGAAGGGACACAGGCCATCTTCCTGGCAGGGAAAAGCCCTGTCAGGCATTACTTTGTGGTTTCCGATACCGAAGGTTCCTACATCCTTCAGAAAGGACATGGCAAACCTGTATCATTTGTAATCCCTGGTTTCCCGGGAAACCCTGCCGGAATTTTTACTGCACAAACTGATTTCTGGGAAGACGTAGCCCTGCATCCGTTATCTGCGGGAGATTTAAAGGAAGTAAGGCTGCAATATGCTGACAAACCAAACCTTTCGTTTTCCTTAAATAAAACAGGCCCTTCTGCCTGGTCTCTCACTGATTTTCAGGGTATGGTCAGAAAGATACCGGATAAATCGCTAACTTTAAAGGATTTTCTGATTTCTCTCCGAAGGATCGCCGGAACCATACCAAACGATTCATCCATGACAAAAGCAATTGAATTGTCACTGAATCAGGAACCTTTTGCTGTCCTCACAACGGTTTGTACTCCGGATTCCGTAACAGTGGCATTTTACAGGTACCTGAGCGGAACCCCCGGTTCGGTCAGGCCGGATCCCTACCTCTGCATCGCCAGAAGCAGCCGCGACCGTTACATATTACTGGTTAAATACACTGATCTCGACAACCTCCTAATGGAACCTTCTGATTTTCTGGAATAATAAGGTTACGTCCATAACCTTTGACAATACCAACAAAACCTGGCAGATGTTTCGAATTTTTTTTCTTATTGATTTGCCGTTCCCTATTTTTTTGTAATATTGACTCCCCGTCTCAGGGGGGATACTGACAGAATTGTAATTTGATTTTGAACAGATTAACATAAACGCTTATGAAATTTATTGTTTCAAGTAACCAGTTGCATAACCATCTTCAGGCTATCAGCCGGGTTATTGCGTCAAAGAACACGTTGGCCATACTGGATGATTTCCTTTTTACCCTGAAAGACAATCATTTACAAATTACCGCTTCCGATCTTGAATCAACAGCCATAACAGGGTTGCAGCTTGAAAATGCTGCCGAAAGCGGAAGCATAGCCATTCCCGCCAAGATTTTGCTCGATACACTGAAAGAATTTCCCGAACAGCCACTGAACTTTGACATCAATCCTTCTACCCTGACAGTGGAAATCCGTTCAGCCAACGGTAAATTTTCCATTGCCGGTCAGGATAGCGCCGATTTTCCCGTTTTGCCATCCCTGAAGCCTGAACAGAAGCAGGCCATTACCCTTCCTGCCGAAGCCCTGTTTTCGGGTATTTCCAAAACACTTTTTGCCGTGGGCGATGATGAACTGAGGCCCATTATGAACGGTATTTTTGTTGAAATTGAACCCGAAGCCGTTACTTTCGTATCCAGTGATTCGCACAAACTGGTCCGCTACAGAAGAACCGACATCAGGCCGGGAATAACCGGTTCGTTCGTTTTGCCCAAAAAGCCGGCCGGTCTTTTGAAAAACATACTCCCAAAAACTGATCAACCCACTGTACTGGAATTCGATGAAAAGAATGCCTTTGTTACATTGTCTGATTACCAGCTTATTTCGAGGCTTATCGAAGGCACCTACCCGAATTACCATGCTGTTATTCCCCCCAATAATCCGAACAAACTGTTTATTGACCGACTGGAACTTTATAACAGCCTTCGCCGGGTTTCTGTGTTTTCAAACCAGGCAAGCAATCTCATCAAACTTCAGCTCACCGGCAATCAGTTGACCGTGTCTGCTCAGGATCTCGATTTCTCTGTTTCGGCTTATGAAACACTTCCCTGCAGTTTTGAAGGAGACGATATGGAAATCGGTTTCAAGGCATCCTTCCTGATTGAAATCCTTTCAAACCTCACCTCGCAGGATGTAGTATTTGAACTGGGCGATCCTTCGCGCGCCTGCCTTGTACTGCCGGCCACACACGATTCGGAAAATGAGGATATCCTTATGCTGATCATGCCGATGATGCTTGGTTAAATCAGGTGAGCCAATTCCTGCCGGTATGGCCCGGAATCTCATTCTTAGGACTTGTGCTAAAATTCTGCATATCAGCCGGTTGGTACCATCTGCCAGCCGGCTGATCAATTTTGTCAGGAGCTGATGTATCCAACGAATTGAAAAGTACTTTGAAAACAGCCGGATTCATTGATCAAACCTTTTATGTCTGAAAATTATCCCGATTTGTCCTGAAATCTTTTTCGCCCCTCCCGATTTTACTACCTTTACAAACGGATGAAAAAAACCTGTTATGAAGCTAAATCTTAAAAACCCTCTTGTTTTCATTGACCTTGAAACCACCGGCGTAAACATTTCCCGCGACCGGATAGTGGAAGTATCGATCCTCAAAGTTTATCCCGATGGCAGGGAAGAAAGCAAAACATGGAGGGTGAATCCCCAGATGCCCATTGACCCTAAAGCGACGGCCGTGCACGGTATCACCAACGAAGATGTTAAAGATGCTCCAACGTTCAAAGAAATTGCAAAAACTCTTGCCAATATTCTCGAAGGCTGTGATCTTGCCGGTTTCAATCTGAACAAATTTGATATTCCCCTGCTGGTGGAAGAATTCCTGCGTGCCGATGTGGAATTTGACCCCAGAAAAAGAAGAATCATTGACGTGCATGTTATTTTTCAGAAGATGGAACAACGAACGCTCTCGGCAGCTTACAGGTTTTACTGCAACAAGGAGCTGGAAAACGCCCATTCGGCCGAGGCCGATGTACGGGCTACCTATGAAGTTCTTATGGCCCAGCTCGACCGCTACCAGGGGGCTGTTTATCAGGATCCTTACGGAGAAACAAGCATTCCGGTTGTCAACGATACCGAACAACTCGCCCGTTTTTCTTCCCACACAACCAATGCCGATTACGCAGGACGCATCATTTACGATGAAAAGGGAGTGGAACGATTCAACTTCGGAAAATACAAGGGAATGAGTGTGGAGGAAGTGCTGGAAAAAGATCCTGCTTATTACGGATGGATGATGAACGGAGATTTTCCTTCCTATACAAAGAAAATTCTTACTGCCATCAAACTGAGGAAAATGAAAAAGTAATACCGTAATGAAAATCATCTGTATAGGCCGCAACTATGCGGAACATGCAAAGGAACTGAACAATCCCGTCCCTTCAGAACCTGTGTTTTTTCTCAAACCTGATACTTCACTGCTCGTCAACAACAAGCCTTTTTTCTACCCTCCCTTTTCAAATGAAATCCACTACGAAACAGAAATAGTATTGCGCATTTGCCGCGTCGGCAGGTTTATAGCGCCCCGGTTCGCACATCGATATTATAAGGAAATAGGTATCGGAATTGATTTTACTGCCCGCGATCTCCAGCAGAAAGCCAAAGAAAAAGGCCTTCCGTGGGAAATGGCAAAGGCCTTCGAAGGATCAGCCCCGGTGAGTTCCTTTATTCCTCTTGCCAATATCCCTGATCCAAAAAGAATTTCGTTCCGTCTCGAAATCAATGGAAAAACCGTTCAGCAGGGCAATACCTCTGACATGTTGTTCGGTTTTGATGAACTGATTGCCTACGTATCCAGGTTTTTTACCCTTAAGACCGGCGATCTCCTTTTTACCGGCACCCCTCCCGGAGTCGGTCCTGTTCAGAAAGAAGACCGTCTGCAGGCCTTTCTGGAAGACAAACTGATGCTGAACTTCAGGATCATTTAACAACATATCGTTTTAAAAAATAAAATCATAAAAATGTAATAACTTTGTAAGCACAAATGTACTTTATATGGACGTCGCTGTCATAAAAATTGGTAATTCGAAAGGGATAAGATTGAGTAAGACAATCCTGGAAAAATATGATATCAAGGATGTTTTAGAAGTTATCCTCGAAAAAGATCATATTGTTCTTAAACCTAAGGCAAAACCAAGGAAAGGATGGGATAAAGCCTTTAAAAAAATGCATGACAATGGCGATGATAAATTAATTGTGCCGGATGTTTTTCATGACGAAGATCACGAAGAATGGAAATAAAGCAATATCAGATAGTATTGGTCAATCTGGATCCAACCATCGGAAGTGAGATTAAGAAAACCCGGCCATGCGTAGTCATTTCACCGGATGAAATCAATAACAACCTGAACACTATTGTAATTGCACCGATGACTACCAAGTCAAAGAATTACCCCACTCGCATCAAGATCAAACACAACAAGAAAGAAGGATGGATAGCAATTGATCAAATCAGGACCATTGACAAGGTTCGTGTCGTAAAATCATTTGAGAAACTTTCAGGTAAAGAGATTATCAGGATAAAAGAGATTATTAAAGAAACATTTGTTGATTAATCCCAATCCCTTATTCTTAGGGCAGAGTATTTTTGAAATCCTGATAGCGCGACTGGAATAATTCTCCGCTTTTGCCTCCCAGGCTTTGCCACACTTTATTAATAGCGTCCACCCTGTTGCCCGGATCAGGATGGGTACTCAAAAATGCCGGCGGACGAGGGGCATTACCCATTTTTATGAAGAAATCCCCAAGGGCCGGTGCATGATAATCGGTAGCGTATAAATACTTTACTGCATATTCATCCGCCTCGTATTCATGCTGCCGGCTGAAGGCAAGAGTAGACAAACCACTGGCCAGACCTGCTACCAGTTGTTCCAGCTGGGTTGGGTTGTTGCCCAGAAGAATACCCAGCAGAATCTGAATACCATACACCTTGGTCAGCTGATCGGTGGAATGCCGCCGGTCGGCATGTGCCATCTCATGCGCCATTACACCGGCTAACTGGGCTTCGTTGTCAAGAAATTTAATGATCCCTGTATAAAAATACATATACCCGCCCGGACAGGCAAAAGCATTCAGCACCGAATCGTTTTTAATAATGTACACTTCCCAGGCAAACCGGTCTTTGTATTTCAGCTTTCCTGAAGCAAGAATGTTGTCCCGAATACGCTCAATATGCTGATAGGCCGCAGAATACTGTGTCCTGTCGAGCAAGGGATATTCATCAGGCTTCGAGGCAATTTCCTGTTTCATCTGCTGTCCCAGTTCAATATCCTGATCAACAGTAAACAGATTGATGCTTTTATCATCCTTTGAACAGGAAAACAGTAAAACCAGAGCAAAAGGCATCACCAGAGCCTTCCTTACCATTCTGCCAACAGAGGTTTTCATGGTATAATTTTTTAAGCATAAGTAAGACAAGTAAGAATCACTGCAGCAGGGCAAGAGCTTCCTTCATCCGGCGCATTGCCTCCGAAATCTTCTCATCGGATGTTGCGTAGGAAATCCGTATGCAGGTATCTTCTCCGAATGCACTCCCAGGCACCGTGGCAATATGTCCCTGATCAAGGAGAAAAAGAGACATATCGTCTGAATTTTTAATTACAAATCCGTTGTATTGTTTTCCGTAGAAGGCACTTACATCAGGGAAAATATAAAACGCACCATCCGGGACAGCAAGCCGGATGCCCGGAATTTGGTTTGCCAGTGCAACAATCAGCTTCTTTCGCCTTTCAAATGCCTGGCGCATATTTTCCACCACCTGCGGATCACCGTCGAGGGCAGCAATGGAAGCACGCTGTGCAATGGATGAGGCGCCGGTAGTAAATTGTCCCTGCAGATTTATGCATGCTTTAACGATCCAGGGGGCTGCCGCCATGTAACCAATGCGCCAGCCTGTCATGGCATAGGCTTTTGAAACACCGTTGACCGTAATGACCCTTTCTTTGAGGCCTTCAAACTGCGCCATGCTGACATGCCGGCCAACAAAATTGATGTGTTCATAGATCTCATCAGCAATAACAAACACCCGGGGATGCCTGCGCAAAACATCAGCAAGAGTTGACATTTCCTGATAGCTATAAACACTACCCGTAGGATTGGACGGGGAACAAAGAATCAATGCCTTTGTACGCGGGGTGATAGCATTTTCGAGCATTTCAGCACTCATCTTGAAGTTGTCTTCCAGACGCGTTTTCACAATGACATTGGTTCCCTCGGCAAGAGTTACCAGATCGGCATAGGAAACCCAATAGGGAGCAGGAATGATGACCTCGTCGCCCCTGTCGACAAGGCTCATTATGGTATTGGCAATAGCATGCTTGGCCCCGTTTGAAACCACAATTTCATCAGGCTTGTACTCCAGGTTGTTCTCGCGTTTCAATTTGCGCACAATGGCCTGCCTCAGTTCCAGGTAACCGGCAACAGGGGTATAGAAGGAATAGTTTTCATCAATAGCCTTTTTGGCAGCTTCCTTCACATGATCCGGTGTATTGAAATCGGGTTCCCCCACACTCAGATTGATGATATCAATTCCCTGAGCCTGCAGATCCTTTGTTTTCTGATTCATGGCCACGGTGGCCGACGGCTTAAGCCTGCGAAGACGTTCCGAAAGAAGTTCCATGGTGCCTGTTTTAAGATTCAACCGCTAAAAATAAGAAAAAAGTCCTGCTTCTGAAATCAATTTCCTCTATCAAATATCGTTTCAAAAAATGTAAGTTTGTACAATCAAACCTTACCCACTATGGCAAATGATATTCTGGAAATTCTTAAATACATTCTTCCCTCCCTGGTGGTTTTTGCCATGGCGCTCACCGTTATTCTGCTCTTCTTCCGGAATGAGGAAAAAAGAAGAAAGGCAGAAGTTTCGCTGAAAAATTACAAATTCATTACTCCTCTCCGACTGCAGGCTTACGAGCGCATTGTTCTTCTCCTGGAGCGCATTTCTCCCGAATCGCTGATAATGAGGGTTAACCGACCCGGTATGACAGCCCGGCAATTGCAGAGCGAACTGATCGCCAACATACGGGCAGAATTTGAACACAACCTTTCCCAGCAGATTTATATCAGCCCCGAAGCCTGGGAACTGGTAAAATCGGCACGAAGCAACCTGATTAAACTCATTAATTCGGCGGCCGACAACATTGAGCCGGACGGACCCTCCTTCAACCTGAGCAAAGCCATCCTGGAGGCTGTCATGAGCATGGATAAACAGCCCACCACCATTGCCATTGACTACATTAAAAGAGAAACAGAAAAACTGTTCTGATCCATCCGGTTCTGAAAACCAACCTGAGCAGCTGATTTTAAAGAATTACTGAATCAACTCAACCGACCGTTTGATAAACCGGCTGAGATCTTCTCCTTTCAGCATGCCATTGGCCAGAAGTGCAAGGTCGATAAGCTGTTTTACAAGAGGATATTCTTTGCCGAATTCCCGGAGCTTTTCGTTGCGCCGGTTCTTTAGTTCCTCTGTTTTTTTCTCCAGTTCTTCCTTTCTGTCTTTATCGGCTACGGGAATCTCCTCATCTTTTTTGCCGGCCATCGACTTCCGGAGGTTTTCCAGTTCCTGTTCCAGCGGTTTCAGTTCCTTATCAATTGCTGAAAGAACTTCAGCCAGCCGGGATGACTTTTCCTGAGCAACCCGAAGCACCAAAGGATGATTGGCATTGACAACCAGGCTGTAACTGTCGGGCATATTTCCGTAGAACGACATTCCTCCGCCCAGTGCGGCCATATCTTTCATGCGCCGCATAAACTCATTCTGGGTAATAAGAACCGGCTGATCGTTTTCCGAAAGGCTTTCAAAAACAACCAGGTAATTGTCTTTTTCGGGCAGGTTGCTTTTGAAAACAGGAACCAGATCATCCTGTTCTGCCTTGCTCAGTTTAGCCTCCCTGGCTTCTTCCTTCTGAATGAGCTTATCAATCACATCGGCGTCCACACGCACAAAACGCGATTTCTCAAGCTTCTGCTCCAGATGATTTACGAAGTGCACATCCAGCTGACCATCCATTACCAGCACATCATACCCTCTTGACCTGGCCGAATCAATAAAACTATACTGCTCATCCACATTCGTGGCATACAAATAAACAAGATTGCCGTATTTGTCGGTCTGCTGGTCCTTTATCAGGGTCTTGTATTCCTCGAGGGTAAAATATTTGTTGTCAGTATTCTTGAGCAAGGCGAATTTTTCGGCCCGTTCACTGAATTTCTCTTCGGTAATCATGCCATAGTAAATGAAGAGCTTCAGGTCATCCCATTTCTTTTCGAAGGTAGCCCTGTCGTTCTGGAAAATTTCCTGCAAACGGTCGGCTACCTTTTTTGTAATATGGGCGGAGATTTTCTTAACATTGCTGTCGCTCTGCAGATAACTGCGCGAAACATTCAGCGGAATATCAGGAGAATCAAGAACTCCATGAAGCAATGTCAAAAAGTCAGGCACAATTCCTTCAACTGAATCGGTTACAAATACCTGCCGGCAGTATAACTGGATCTTGTTTTTCTGGATGTCAATATTGCTCTTGATCTTTGGAAAATAAAGAATGCCGGTAAGATTGAACGGATAATCCACATTCAGGTGAATCCAGAACAAAGGTTCTTCTGCCAGAGGATAGAGATCGCGGTAAAATTCCTTATAATCTTCCTCTTTCAGTTCAGAAGGTTTGCGTGTCCAGGCAGGTTTTGTATTGTTGATAATCCTGTCTTTGTCGGTTTCAACTTCCTTCCCGTCTTTCCATTCCTTTTCCTTTCCGAACGCGATTTCAACCGGCAGAAAACGACAATATTTTTTCAGTATGCCCATGATCCTGTCTTCTTCCAGAAACTCCTTTGAATCGGAGTCAATGTGAAGAATCACATCGGTGCCTCTGCCTTCACGCTCTGTTTCCTCCATGGTATATTCCGGACTTCCGTCACAGGTCCAGTGAACCGCTTTGGCATCTTCCTTATAAGATTTTGTTATGATTTCCACTTTCTCCGACACCATGAAGGCAGAATAGAAACCCAGTCCGAAATGGCCGATGATGGGGTTGGCCTGGGCCTTGTATTTTTCAAGAAATTCTTCGGCGCTCGACAAAGCGATCTGATTGATATACCGGTCGAGCTCTTCAGCTGTCATACCAACGCCGGAATCGGAAACAGTGAGAGTCTTCTTCTTTTTATCCAGTTTCACCCGGATGGTGGTATCTCCTGTTTCGCCCTTGAATTCACCTACCGAAGCAAGGGTTTTCAGCTTCTGGGTAGCATCCACTGCATTGGAAATCAGCTCGCGGAGAAAAATTTCATGATCGGAATAGAGAAACTTCTTGATAATGGGAAAAATGTTCTCGGTTGATACACCAATAGTACCTTTCTGCATAATCAAAATTATTTTATTTACCGGCTGTTCATTTTACAAACATTATGCCATGAAGCCTACTCTGTCAAAGCGTCACACAGAGCCTCAGTCATTAAGAACATTCACATCAGGAACATACACCCAGATCCCTTTGTCGAAGCGATATGCATCAAAGGAAAAATCAGGTCCGTAAAATTTGTAGTTTCCTTCAAATTCAGGCTTCACAGGCGATAAATGATCATAAACAATCATCTGAAGGCGTTCGTTCCATTTCAGCCCCATTACGGCCTGTGCATTGTATTCAAAAATCACTCTGTTGGTCAGTTTTCCTTTTTCATCCTGAAAGACCGGCTTTCCAAATACCGGTTTGTTGTCTTCATCAAACCAGAGGACATCAATTATCTTCTTATTCGACAGCAGGTTATTGTAATCCAATGCCAGCAGGGTATAGATTTCTTCTCCCCGGTAACGATTGTAAAGGATCTTATAAATCAAACAACCGTACCAGTGTTCCGGCGTATACACCTTTCTTTCGGCGTCCTTCTCCAGATCCTCCGAGTCCTTGAGAAAATAGGTCTTCCTTCCCTCCCTCCCCGGTTTGTTTACCTGTAAAAAGCCAAAGTACTGATGCCGGAGGTCTGATAAAACCATGTTCCATGTAAATATACGCACCACACCATCAGAAGAAACAACCTTTCCGCAGTAACGGAGAGAATCGAACTTTATTCCAAACGATTCGGGCCGACTGAGTATCTCTCCAAACTTCATTACAATCGTATCATTGATCTGCCGTTTGGTTTGGTCGTCAGGTGCTTTCTGCATGCGCCCGAAAAGAAGGTTCAGTTCCTTTTCTTCCGCTGACATGGTATAGCTCTGACCCTCAAGGGAGACAGAAGGCATAAATGATACCAGACCCAGCAGAAAGAAGACAAAAAGAATCTTATTCATATGAATATATCTATATACATCCATTTGTGTCGAATTTATTCCTTATCTTTACAGCAAAAATAGCACCAAAAAAATGACTGGAATCAAAGCATGGCTTAAACGCACGTTTACTCTCCGATTCATTGCAGGTATTGGACTGGGTGCCGTAGCAGGGTATCTGTACTATCATTTTATCGGTTGCCGTACGGGTACCTGTCCTTTAAAATCCAACCCGTATCTTATGACTCTTTACGGGATGCTGTTTGGAGGAATTTTGTTTTATAAAAAGAAAAAAGAGTAAAGGGTAAGCAAGAATTTCGTTTTCTGCATCCCTGTATTTCCTTAACGGATCGGCACACGCAGTCCAGCCAACACCTGAGCAAAAAAACAGACCAACAGAGACATCTAGAGGCATCAGGAAAATTCATTCAGCACTTCCAGAATAATCTGGCAGGCATTTTCGATTTCTTCTTCGGTGATTATCAGTGGCGGAGCCAGGCGCAGTGCCGTATCGCAGAACAAGAACCAATCGAGAAGAAGTCCTCTCTCAAGCGCGCGGGCAATAACTTTATGAACAAGGGACGCAGAACCGAGTTCAACAGCCATCAGCAGCCCGGCACTCCGTACTTCTTTGATCAGGGGGTGGATAAGCAGTATCCTGAAGAGCTGTTCCTTTTCTAAAACTGTGGCTATAATTTTTGAAGCAAGCAGTTCATTGAGGTGAGCATAAGCTGCTGCACAGGATACCGGATGTCCTCCGAAGGTAGTAATGTGGCCCAGAGCGGGAGAATGAGAAATAACACACATGATTTCGGATGAAGTTATGAAAGCGCCCAGGGGCATTCCTCCTCCGAGTGCCTTGGCAAGCAGGAGGATATCGGGAATGATCCGGAGTTTCTCAAAGGCAAACAAAGTGCCGGTTCGCCCGAAACCTGTCTGTATTTCATCAAAAATCAACAGGGAACCTGTTTCATTGCATCGCTGGCGTAATGCTTTTACCCATTCCGGATCTGCCGGCCGCACTCCGGCTTCCCCCATAACCGGCTCAATGATTACTGCCGCCGTTTTTGAAGAAATGGCCTGAAGTCCTTGTACATCGTTCAGTTCAATATGCCTGAAGCCGGGAACCAGCGGGCGGTATGCTCTTTTCAGTTCCTCATTGCCGGTGGCGCTTAGGGCTCCGTGCGTACTGCCGTGGTAGGCATTTTTCATGGCAACAACTTCATGGCGGCCTGTATAGCGCCTGGCAAGCTTGAGGGCACCTTCAACAGCTTCAGCACCTGAATTTACAAAGTAGATGGTATCCAGTTGTACAGGAAGGTTCGCGGCAAGCAGGCCTGCCAGATCAACCTGAGGAGCCTGTATCAGCTCACCATACACCAGCAGATGCAGATGACGTCCGGCCTGTTCCTGTATAGCCCTTACAATGGCAGGATGCGAATGACCCAGGTTACTGACAGAAATACCGGAGATAAGATCCATATAGCGTTTCCCATCCGTCCCGTAAAGGTACATCCCGCCGGCATGGTCAATCTCAAGAGCCAGCGGAGAATCTGAAGTCTGCGCAATGTGACGGAAAAATATGCTTCGTGCTGATTCCATAATCTGATCCCGATAAGCAATAAATTCTGTCATTAGAAATCCTCTCCAGATGAATGGGCGCAAAAAACCCGGAGCATGATTCCCGGGGCAACCTATTTTGCCATCAGGTTGATGTCGTTCATCAGTTTGTCACGGTACGACTTCCCTATAGGAATTGATTTGGGCCCGTCCTGGGTTTTGATAATAATGGCATTATCTTCAATGAGGTTGATGCTGCTGGTATTTACAATGAAAGAACGATGAACCCGCGTGAACTTCTTTGCCGGAAGCCTCTGTTCAATCGCCTTCATGGTGAAATGAATGGTAAACCGGTCGTTGAAGGTATTAAAGATGACATAGTTCTCCAGCGCCTCAATCCAGAGTATTTCATCATATTTTAAACGAACCAGGGAAGAGTTCTTTTTGATGAAAATTTCATCCTTGCTGATCTGATCAACGGCAATCTGGGCTGACTTTTTTCTTGCCCGCTCAATGGCTTTGAAAAAACGGCTGTAGTGCACCGGCTTCAGCAGGTAGTCGGTCACGTCATAATCGAAGGCATTCAATGCATATTTTTCTTTGGAAGAGACAATGATAACCTGCGGAGGATTGCTCACCACCTCAAGTAGATCAATTCCTGACATCTCGGGCATTTCTATATCAAGAAAAATAATGTTCACCTCTTCAGGATGGGTGTTGATGAAATTAATGGCATCAATTGCGCTGGTAAACGACCCCATCAGGTGAAGATCGGAGGTTTTCCGGACAAATTCTTCCAAAACCCTGATGGAGAGCTTATCATCATCAACTATAATACAATTCATAGGCTATGTTAGTTTTAGGGTGAAGTTAATTTGCCGGTGTTGCAGGAGCTCAAAAATAAGCAAATTTTTGCGTTTTTTCACTGTTCTTCAGCCAAAAATACCTGAAATCATACCTCATCCGGCTTTTCACTATCGGGAACATGCACCGTGAATCAGGAAGATTTTTCAGCATCTGTTTTCTTCTCATGAAGCCATTTTTCAATTGCCTCCGGATTTCTTACGGAGTTTCTTGTCCATTCCAGTAAAAGTTCCAACTGCTCACCGGAAGACAACTGCCAGGGTACTTCGGATGCGCGGAGGCGATGGGTCAGGGTATAAAGAGTGATAGCAACTGTTACGGAAATATTAAAGCTTTCCGTGAACCCTACCATGGGAATTTGTAAGTATTCATCGGCCATTGACAAAGCGGTTTCGCTCAGGCCTGTCAATTCAGTGCCGAAAAGCAGGGCAGCTTTCCCCCTGTTCAGATCAAAATCCTCAGGCGTATGGCTTTTGCGGTGAGGGCTTGTGGCAACCAGCCTGTATCCTTTTTCTTTCAGCCTATGAAGAGCAATCCGTGTATTGTCTTCGGTTTTTTCGCGGTAATGAATCAGCGTCAGCCATTTGCTGGCTCCCAGTGCCACATCAGGATTGGGAGAAAAGGTGTTCCGGTTCTCAATAATATGCACATCCTGAACACCAAGGCAGTCACATGTTCGCAGAACGGCACTGGCATTGTGCGGCTGATAAATATCTTCCAGCACAACCGTCAGATAGCGGGTGCGGTGCATCACCACTTCACAAAACCGGTTGAACCTCCGTTCCGAAATGAATTGCCTCAGAAAATCAAGTATCTCGCTATTTTCCACCCTGCAAATGTAATATGTTTTAGGAATGCAATCATTTCGGTGGTTTCGTTATTTTTATGCAACACAAAAAACACATTCACAGCCGGAATACGTATATTTGCCCGTGAAATTCGAACCAAGATGGAAAAATCATTTTCGTGCACAAAGATTGTAGCAACAATTGGCCCGGCCTGCTCATCACGTGAAGTGCTCAGGGAGATGTTTCTTGAAGGAGTGGATGTGTGCCGGCTGAATTTCTCGCATGGAACACATGAAGAACACAGAAAGGTAATAGAGATCATCCGCAGTCTGAATCAGGAACTGGGCACCCATGTGGCCATTCTGGGCGATTTACAGGGGCCTAAACTGCGCGTGGGAGAGATCGAAAACAACGGTGCCATGCTGGAAGAAGGAAAAGAGCTTACCTTTATAACCAGTCATGAGTTTGTTGGAAACAGCGAACGCGTATATATGAGCTATAAAGAATTCCCTGCGGATGTTAAGGCAGGCGACATTGTGCTCATTGATGACGGGAAAATCCGGCTGAAGGTTACCGACACCAATGGTATTGATTCGGTAAAGGCGATAGTTTTAAACGGAGGTATTCTTTCTTCCCACAAAGGGGTCAATTTGCCCGACACGAAGGTTTCCCTCCCCAGCCTTACAGAAAAAGACAAGGAAGATGCCCACTTTGCTTTACAGGAAGGAGTTGACTGGCTGGCTCTTTCGTTTGTAAGGAAACCTGCCGATCTTCTTGACCTGAAAGAGCTCATGCGGCAGGAAAAGAAACATGCATGGATCATTGCCAAAATTGAAAAGCCGGAAGCACTGAATGAAATTGACGAAATCATTGACATGGCCAATGGGATCATGGTGGCACGGGGTGATCTGGGGGTGGAGATTCCGTTCGACAGAGTGCCACTGATTCAGAAAATGATTGTAAAGAAGTGCATTGAAAAAGCAAAGCCTGTGATCATTGCCACCCAGATGATGGAAAGCATGATCACCAGTTTCCGGCCTACACGGGCCGAAGCCAACGATGTGGCCAATGCTGTACTCGACGGTGCCGACGCTCTTATGCTGAGCGGAGAAACCTCCGTAGGGAAATACCCTGCCGGAGTAATCAGGGCTATGCAGCAGATCATAAGCTATACGGAACAACATGCTTATCAGTACTATCGCGAACATGCCCCGTACGAACTTTCCCGTACCTTTCTGCCCGACTCCATCTGTGCCAACGCCTGCCATATGGCAAAACAAACCAAGGCAGAAGCCATAGTCACCTTTACTTTCAGCGGTTACACACCGATGCGCATTGCCTCCCACCGGCCCAAAGCCTCCATCTATACGTTTACCCGGAACGAAGCCCTTCTCTGCCGTCTTTCCCTGGTCTGGGGTGTGCGCGCCTTTTATTACGACAAATCAGATCATACCGATGAATCCATTCAGCAATCAACCCAGTTTCTGAAAGAGAATAAATTCCTATCCGACGATCAGGTAATTATTCACGTTGGCAGTATTCCAATTAACGCCCGTGGACAAACCAACATGATCAAACTGAGTTATGTCTGATCAGGGTTCTTTTCTGCAAACCCTCAACCTGCTTGAGAATAAGTGGCTGGACATCCTGAAGAAAGAATGTTTGCGTTGCTTTTCCAATAATTTCCTGCCGTCGCATGATTGTTCCCATCATGCCCGGGTATGGAATTATGCCAGGCAAATCATACTTTCTGCCGGCAACAGGTACCTGTTGTCTGCTGAAGAAACAGAGATTCTCCTGCTGGCCTGTTTCTTTCACGACACGGGTATGAGCATCGACCCGGGTCCCCGTCATGGTCAGTTCAGCAGAAATCTTTGTTCCGATTTCCTTCAACGAACCGGAACGGTTATTCCTGAAGCAGATATTCTTCTATCCATTGTTGCGGAGCACGATCAGAAAGACACCATGGAAGCAGCCGGAGAAAAAGACATGAAAAGCCGGTTGCTTGCTTTGCTTCATGTGGCAGACGATCTTGATGCGTTCGGTGCAACCGGCATTTACCGCTATACCGAAATTTATCTGATACGGGGAATACCCTCCCGGAACATTCCCGGAAATATCCTTCCCAATCTGGAAAGCCGTTTTAACCGGATGCGGGAAATGTTCCCGGCAGATTCCGATCTTCTTCAGACCCATTTCAAAAGATTTTCATACACCCGCCAGTTTTTCTCTGATTGCATGAGCACCCCTGCCGGGTTAACTGATTTTGCATTCCTGACGGAAAAAATTGCTGCACTTATACTGGAGCAGAAGCATACTCCCATCACTTTTGCCCAAAAAATTATCCAGCATCCCGGCACACCTTTTCTTATCCGGCAGTGGGCCAGGGATTTTGAAAAAGAACTTGGGGCTTTCTGAAATTAAATGGTAACCGAACGGTTGATGTAATCTGAATAATCCTTAAGACGCTGCTGATACGGCTCATTGAACAGCGGCGATGAAATAAGAAAATCGGCCGTTGAACGGTTACAGGCAGTTGGAACATTGTAGAGCACGGTAATGCGTAAAAGAGCTTTGACATCCACATCGTGAGGCTGGGGCTGCATGGGATCCCAGAAAAAAACCAGAATGTCGATTTTCCCTTCAGCTACCAGTGCACCCAGTTGTTGATCACCACCCAGCGGCCCTGACTTGAGCTTCTTAAGACTGATGGACACATCCTGCCCTGCCTTTCGCCGCAAGGCATTTTCAACCATTCTTCCGGTGGTGCCGGTACAAATGAGTTTGTGTTTTATGAGTTCCTGCCAGTTCCATTCGACCCATTCCACAAGATCTTTCTTCCGGTGATCGTGTGCAACCAGAGCAATTCTTTTGATTCTTTCCATATTCTCAGCATTACGGGGTAAAAATAACGATAAACTGTCTGATGTAAATCAATCCGAAAATTAAAAGTACATGAAAATACTGTGAATATTCAATATGGCCAACAAATAAACCCGAAAGCATAAATTTCAACGGATGGCCACAGACATCAGAAAAAAGGACTTTTTATCATCAGCCGGGTAAAACTTGTAGTCGATTTTCCGGAGGCTTTCGCGGGCAATATCAATCAGACCCAAACCAGCACCTCCTCGCTTGGTTGACTTGCCCTGCCGGAGCGTAGCTTTGTACAAACTATTCATTTCTTCCTTGTTCATAGAATTCAGATGATCCAGCCGGGTTCTCAGTTCATCGGTTTCCTCGGCGGCAACATAGTTTCCGGCCAGAACATTATACGAATCGTCCTGCATTCCGAGAACAAAAATTCCATGATGTATGCCATTTTCGGCAAATGAATGTATGCTGATATTCTGAAGAATTTCTACCAGAATGTGAAACACCTTCTTTTTATACTTGAAGATATCAGTCTGACTGCGAAGATTATTTTCCAGCATACGGAGAATGGGAATAACCGACTCTCTGCTGTAATCGCCCTTGTGCATCAGAAGGAAATTGTTCTGCATCATCAGATTATGAAATTCCACGGTCTGATGAATAGGAATGCTTTCTCCGTTTTGGTTCTGCACATCAGGAGATTTCATTTTAATCTGCAGATAGAAAAAGGAATATTCCTGATCAAATGGCTCGAATAAATACTCAAGTTTCTGCCCAGATTTTCTTGCCATCTCAATAAGTCCGAGCCCTGCACCTCCTTTTGACGAAAGCCCTTCGTGTTCAAGGCTTTCAAGATACATTTTCTTCAGATCATCTTTGTCAAGCCGGTTGATCTCATTGATGCGCGAGGTTAAAAAATCAATATTTTCTTTTTTAACCAGGTTACAGGAAGCTATATAATAGGAGGCACCTATGTGCCGTGTGCTGAACATACCCGTATACCGGTGTTTTACAATGGAAGCATCCGCTTCCGTACCATGCCGTACCACATTTTGAAAACATTCGGCCATCAGAAAGGAAACCTTGCTGCTCATGCGGGCCTGATCCTGCCGAACGGATATGCTGTATTCACTCAGTCCGATAATTTTGTCGGTAATCTCGTCACTGAATGACCCCTGGTAGAAGAAACTCAGTGTATCTTCCTTCAGAAGCTGGTAAAGCTGAAAAATCTGCCCGAGTTCCATGCAGAGGTATATCGTTTGTTAAAGGCCTCTCGTTCACATTATCCTTATTTCCAGGCAAATCTCTGCACGGATTCTGATATCCTGCCTGATCCATGCCTTCATCCGGGTGCAGAGCTGCAATGCCAGAAAACGAATCAGCGCTAATTTAGGAATTTTTTGCATTTCAGGCCTATTCTCCATCAAAAAAACAGATTTCTGCCATCCTCAGGTACCAGGTCCTCGTTTGTCGAAAGGCATTGGAATCCGCACCTGCCAGCTTACATACTGAATTCAAAGGAAATAAACCTAAAATATAGCCCTCTGTATCTGAAAGCCTTCTTTCCACAGAGCTGAATTTTATATTTCATGAAACTTGGTTAATTTCGTCGCCTCCATTGGGATACCATCAGGGAGCTTTAACAAAAACCTATGGCAACTGCCAAAACACCTAAACGAACGAAACGAAAAAAAGGGAAGAAGACCATCTCCCGCATTTTGGTGATAGCCGGTTTCTTCTTTGCGGCGGCATTGATCGGGATATTTTATATTGGATACAGAAAAATTTACGGTTCCGGAATCCATATCAGCCAGCCGGAAATGGCCCATATTTATATTCCAACGGGATCGACACTGGACGATGTTGCTGACATACTGATGAAACAGAAGATCATCACCGACAGGAAATCCTTTATCTGGCTGGCTCAAAAAAGCGGATACAGTAAAAAAATTCATCCCGGACACTATGTGGCCAGAAACGGAATGAGCAACCGGAACCTCATCAATATGCTGAAGGCCGGACGGCAAACCCCGGTGAAGGTGATGTTTCATAACATACGGACATCAGCCCAGCTTTCGGGAGTTGTGGCCCGACAGATAGAGCCGGATTCGCTCGAATTGCTGTCTTTTTTCAGAAACGATTCCTTTCTGAAAAACCTCGGATTTACCCGTGAAACAATTCTCTGCATGTTCATTCCCAATACCTATGAGTTTTACTGGAATATTAGTGCGCGTGAATTTTTCCTGCGGATGAACAGGGAATACAAGAAGTTCTGGACCGACAAACGCAGGCAGCAGGCCGAATCCATCGGACTGACCCCTATTGAAGTAAGTATACTCGCCTCTATTGTTGATGAAGAGTGTCTTGTAAAATCAGAAGAACCTGCAGTTGCCGGAGTTTACATGAACCGTCTGGCCAAAGGGATGCCTCTGCAGGCCGATCCGACCATTCGCTTTGCTATTGGAGATTACGGAGTGAAGCGCATCCTTAAAAAGCATCTTGAAATCAATTCTCCCTATAATACTTACAAATACACCGGTTTGCCGCCCGGTCCCATTTCAGTACCCTCCATTTCGGCCATCGAAGCAGTCCTTCAGTATACCCGACACGATTACCTTTATTTCTGTGCCAAAGAAGATCTGTCAGGAGAACATTATTTTTCGAAAAGCCTGGCGCAGCATCTGGAATACGCACGGCAATACCAGAGGGCTCTTAATAAAATGGGGGTCTACCGATAATTTCTGTTTGACTGATATTTTCACTCCTGGCTTAACAACGCCCAGGTCAATGGAAAAACCATTTCCGCAACTATTCTTAAGGATTGCAGGAAAGATCTGATCGTTGTATATTAGCCAAAAGCAGAGATGTTGTTTAACAATTTACTATAGCAATTCAACAAAACGCCCGCCGGATTGTTATTAATAAAAAACGAAAAATGCAGAAATACCTGATAACCATCTTTTTGTTTCTTTTTCCCCTGCTCTGGTTAACCGGCCAGCAGAGCGAAAAAGGAATGATCGAAGGAAGAATATACAATGCACGGAACAATGAACCCATTCCTTTTGCCAACATTGTCATCTGGGGAACCAATATTGGAAGTACAAGCGACCTTGACGGAAGATTTCTTTTTACAGGCCTCGCTCCCGGTTATGTTGAACTGCGGGTAACGTTTGTTGGTTTTAAGCCTTATGTCTCTGAACAAATACTTGTAACCAATGCCAATAAGGTCTATATTGAAATTCCTCTTGAAGAAACCCTTGTTGAACTGGATGCCGTTGTTGTAAAGAGTTCCCCGTTCAGAAAGAGCGAAGAGAGTCCTGTTTCATTGCGGAGGATTGGCATTGAGGAAATTGAAAAGAATCCGGGAGGAAACAGGGATATTTCGCGTGTTATTCAGGCTTTTCCCGGAGTTGCATCTACCCCCGCCTACCGCAACGATGTAATCGTGAGAGGTGGCGGACCGAGTGAAAATCGTTTTTTTCTTGATGGGGTGGAAATTCCTAACCTCAATCATTTTGCCACACAGGGGGCCAGCGGTGGTCCGGTTGGAATTATCAATGCTGATCTGATAAGGGAAGTAAATTTTTATTCGGGTGCTTTCCCTGCATCGAGGGGGAACGCATTGAGTTCTGTGCTCGAATTCAGCACGATTGACGGAAACAGGGATAAGACAAAATTCAGGGGCTCGGTCGGGGCATCTGACCTGGCTCTTGCACTTGATGGGCCATTGAACAGCAACACAACCTACTTTCTCTCAGCCCGTCGCTCCTATCTGCAGTTTTTATTCAGCGCCCTAGGTCTCCCATTTTTGCCTACTTACAATGATTTCCAGTTTAAAATACGTTCGCGTCCGGATACAAAAAATGAAATCATTATTATGGGTTTAGGCTCCCTGGATAACTCAAAACTCAATCTGAAAGCCAATGAAACGGAAATTCAGAGATACATTCTCGGATACCTCCCCGAAAACAAACAGTACACTTACACGTTCGGACTACTCTACAGGCATTACCGCGAAAACAGTTACGACACCTGGGTTCTGAGCCGGAACTACCTCAACAATGCAGTGATTAAATTCAAAAACAACATAGAAACTGATTCCCTCAAAACATTAGATTATGCATCAGGCGAGGGCGAAATCAAATTCCGTTACGAAAACAATGCACGCATCCGCAGAGACTGGAAAACGAATCTGGGAGGAAATATTGAATTTGGACGGTACCGAAACACAACATACCAGAAAGTTTTTGAAATCAATCCTTTTATCATTGACTATTCCTCAGAACTAACTGTCTGGAAATGGGGAATATTTGGTCAGGCAAGCCGTGAACTGATGGGAGGCAGGTTGACAGTTTCGATGGGAATCAGGGCAGATGCCAACAATTACAGCAAAAGCATGTCGAACCTTTTTGATCAGTTATCGCCAAGACTATCCGTTTCATACGGATTGCTTCCCAAAGTATTTATGAACATGAATGTTGGCCGCTATTACCAGATGCCCCCATACACTGCCCTTGGTTTAAGAGACAATGAAGGAAACCTGGTGAACCTGAAAAATAACCTGCGGTATATTGCATCCGATCACCTGGTAGCCGGCCCCGAATTTCTGATCAACGAGAATTCACGGCTTACCCTGGAAGGTTTTTACAAGTGGTACCGGAATTATCCCGTTTCGCTTCGAGACAGTATTGCCATTGCCAGCAAAGGCGGAGACTTCGAGGTTTTCGGTAACGAACCTCTTGTATCAAAAGCCCGAGGAAGAGCCTACGGCATGGAATTGTTCTACCGGAACAAAGACCTGGCTGGAATGAACATCATTGTTTCCTACACATTTGTTCGCAGTGAATTTCAAGGATTCCGTCCTGTTTATTATCCCAGTGCATGGGATAACCGTCATCTGTTGAACATTACCGCGCTCCGCAAATTCCGAAAAAGCTGGAACGCAGGATTGAAATGGAGATATGTAGGCGGAGCACCCTATACTCCTTTCGACATCGAAAAATCTTCCCTGCAGGAAGCCTGGGATGCATCGGGAAGAGCCTACCTCGATTATTCACGTTTTAACCAGTTGCGGCTTCGGGCTTTTCATCAGCTTGATCTGCGGATAGACAAAGAGTTCTTTTTCAATAAATGGTCTCTCATAGCTTATATGGATGTTCAGAACGTGTACGGTTTTAAGGCCAACCGTCCAGACATTCTTGTCCGCGCCGAAGATGCATCAGGAACCCCTTTGCCTCCTGCAGGAGATCCTCCCCGTTACGAACTGAAAAAAATTGCAGACAATGCTGCCGGAACGGTTTTACCTACTGTAGGCATCATCATACAGTTTTAACACTTTACCTATGAAAAATCTACCTATTGCCGTTTCCGTAATGACCGGAATTCTGCTGATAGTTTTCCTTACCCGGTGTCAGAGCAAGACTTCCCCGACCGATGCGGCGCCTGCCCAGGAAACTATTATCACAAACCAGGAAGAAAAAGGACCTCTTATTACCATTGAGTTTGAGAAAGGGAAGTATCATAATCATCCGTTAATGGCTGTGTGGATCGAAGATACCTCAGGCCGATTCATTCAGAACATCTATGTGGCTGAATCAATAGCAAAGGGAGTATTCCGGCATGCTGACAACAGCAGAGGTCAATGGATGCCCGGAGAAATAAGAAGGCCGGCTGCTTTGCCTTACTGGGGCCACAAGTGGGGAATAAAAGCCGAAGACGGACTGTACCTTCCCACTTCGAAAAACCCTTTGCCCGATGCAGTCTCTGGCCCTACACCTCAGAACAACTTCATCATCCAGTCACGGCTTGCTGACACTGCTCTGCAGGTTTTCAGGGTCATGCTGGAAATCAACCAGTCGTGGGACTGGAATGAATACTGGACCAACAATAAATTTCCCGATGATCAGGAATATAAGACCTCCAGCCAGCCAGCCCTGGTTTACAGTGCCACCATCGATCTTACCAGAGACGTCAGGGGAGCAGAGATGCAGGTGATCGGACGCAGCCACTACAGTGGGAAAGATGGCAATCTGTATAACGACCTGGCCACTATGACAACGGCACTTCAGATTGCCCGGTCAATTAAAGTGACCTGCCATGGAGATGCCGCAAAATCTCTTCCTTCCCCTTCCCGTTGAACCGAAGATCCGAACAAAATTGATTTTCAAAGGTCGGATAGCCTGCCCCGCCAAAGCGGGGAAACACGCATGATCTGATTTTTGTTCATAGGCGTTTGTGTTTGCAATACATGGGTGTTTTATCGCCTTCCCTGAAAAGAAAATGCGGATCGCCGGAATAAGCACATCATTCATTATCAGGAAATTTCATCTGGTTAATCCGTTCCAGATCTTCTGGTGTATCAACTGCCATATTTTCTATGTCAGTTTCCGCCACCCGGATGGAATATCCGTGCCACAGCCAGCGGAGTTGCTCAAGTGATTCGGCAAGCTCGGGAGGAGCCGGTGAAAGTTGGGTAATCGTCTTCAGAATCTCACTCCGGTAAGCATATAAACCAATATGCTTCAGCCAGAGCTTATGGGTAATCCATTCATCCGCGGGAACATCCCTGAGGTACGGAATGACATTCCTGCTGAAGTACAGAGCCTGTCCCTGCCTGCCAACGATCACTTTCGGGATGTTGGGATTAAACAAATCATCTTTTTTATCAATCCGTTTTACCAGAGTGGCTATGGCTGTGGTTTCATCATCGAAACATTCCATGATTTGCTGCAGCTGCCGTTCCTGAATAAAAGGTTCATCACCCTGGATATTAATAACAACGTCAAAATGCCGGTTCAGGCGGAGACTGATTAGTCGTAAGGCTTCTTCACACCGCTCGGTGCCACTTCTGTGATGACGGCCGGTCATAACAACCTTCCCACCAAACTGCTCCACGGCCTTCGCAATGCGCTCATCATCGGTTGCCACCCACACCTCCGGAACTACGCGTGAAGCTCTTTCATATACGTGCTGAATCATTGGCCTTCCATGAATCATGGCTAACGGTTTCCCGGGGAATCTTGTCGAAGCGTACCGGGCAGGTATTATTCCCAGAAACAACATAAAACAGATGTAAAGAATGAATGTGTAAAAATATCATTTTGCATCTGGTTCCAAATAGTAATTATATTGTAATTTTGTCATGTTTTAATACCTTTTGTCAGGAACAGGAAACACCCTCTATGGAAACATTCACGCAAAACAAAGAAATACAACAGATTAAACAGCGCTTCGGGATTATAGGCAACAGCCCGGGGCTGAACCGTGCCATTGATATTGCCCGACAGGTTGCCCCTACAGATCTTTCGGTTCTCATTACGGGAGAAAGTGGCACCGGCAAGGAGGTTTTCCCGCAAATAATCCACCAGTACAGCATCCGTAAGCACGGAACCTATATTGCGGTAAACTGTGGTGCTATTCCTGAAGGCACAATCGATTCCGAACTTTTCGGCCATGAGAAAGGTTCCTTTACGGGCGCTCATGAAAGCAGAAAAGGATATTTTGAAGTTGCCAACGGCGGCACTATTTTCCTGGACGAGGTGGCCGACCTGCCCCTGGCTACTCAGGTACGGCTTCTTCGTGTACTTGAAACCGGAGAATTTATCAGGGTAGGATCTTCCAAAGTGCAGAAAACCAATGTACGGGTGATAGCTGCTACCAACATCGATATCCTGAAAAGCATTCAGGAGGGTAAGTTCAGGGAAGATCTTTACTACCGGCTCAATACTGTGCCCATTCATATTCCGCCTTTACGGGAAAGGACAGAAGACATTCCACTGCTTTTCCGCAAGTTTGCCACTGACTTTGCCGAACGGTACCGTATGCCTCCCATTACCATGGAGCCGGAAGCAATGGAAATGCTTCAGAACTATGAATGGCCGGGGAATATACGGCAGCTGAAAAACGTTACCGAACAGATATCGGTAATTGAACATAACCGTGTAATCGACAAAAATACCCTGAAAAAGTACCTGCCTGATTATGTTGATGTAAAGCTCCCTGCCCTCTTCCGCTCCGATGATGCACGCTCATTTGCTTCCGAAAGAGAAATTCTTTACAAGGTTCTCTTCGACATGAAAAATGATGTCAACGACCTGAAAAAGCTGGTTCTTGAAATGATCAAATCAGGGAAAGCCGACGAAGGGGTAATGGAAAACAATGCACACATTATCAAAAAGCTGTATAACACCAGCGAAGGTGTTCTGGGTGCAAATTTCCGGCCTACCATTGAAGTTGCTCCTGAAGCCGGCACCATCATACAGGATACCGAGGAGATAGTGGAAGAAAACCTGTCTCTTGCCCAAAAGGAAATGGAATTAATAAAGAAAGCACTTGAAAAACATAATGGAAAACGAAGAAATGCTGCCCAGGAACTTGGAATCTCGGAACGTACCCTTTACAGGAAAATTAAAGAATATAATCTTGCATAGAAGTATGTCCCGATCAGGAATTTTTCTTTTGCTGTCATTACTAATTCTGAAGGGATGCACGGTAAACTATTCTTTCTCAGGAGCCAGCATCGACCCGAAGATGAAGACCTATTCCGTGCAGTATTTCGCCAACCGGGCACCCATTGTTGTGCCAACTCTGAGCCAGCAATTGACCGAAGCCCTTCGCGAAAAAATCCGTTCCCAGACAAAACTCCGTCTGGTAACCGGTGTGGGCGATGCTGATTTTTCGGGTGAAATTACGCGGTATGAAACCCGGGCAACGGCCATTACCGGCAACGACCGGCCTGCCCAGAACCGTCTGACCATCGACGTAAGAGTACGCTATACCAATTCGGTGAATCCCAAAGAAAGTTTCGAGTCAACCTTCTCCCGCTACAAAGACTATGACGCCAACCAGAGCCTGGCAGCCGTGGAACAGGACCTTATCAAAGACATTCTGGAACTTCTTACCGAAGATATTTTCAATAAAGCCTTCGTTAACTGGTAGTGAGAAATGGAGCCTGAAAAATTATACAGCATCCTTAAAGATGATCATGCCCTGCACGAGGAAATTGTTATTGAACTTCGTGAACTTATCGACAGGTTCCCATGGTTTTCTACCCCTCGTATAGTATTGCTCCGGCATTGGCGCCATACTAAAAATCCGGCTTTTACCCATGAATTTGAGGCCTGGCGTTCTTTCCTTTCCGGCCACGACATCATGCTGGTAACGGCACCCGTTAAAATGGCTCTGCATACTGAAACTGCCTGTTTCCAGGAAAGTACCGGAGAAATAACACAACCGGCTGAAGAAGCCCTGCAGACACCGTGCGAAAAAACAGAAGAAAAACCAACCGACACCAACCATCAGGAAGAAATTCCTACCGAAGCACCACCCGAAACCCTGCCCGAAAAAGAACCTGAAAGTGTAACAGAAGAAACCGCAAGTGTTCAAAAATCTGCTGTTTCCGAAACTGCTCATGAACCTTTGGAACCCGTCAGGGAACCTCCTGATAAAGAAATCACCCTTCGCAGCCAGATCTCGGAGGTCCTGTCACGTCAGGCAAAAGCCCTGTCGGATGAACCGGAAGATTTTGAACTCGAATTTGAACCGGTGATTGGAATTATTACTCCGGAAAACGTTTTGCTTGAAGATCTTCCCTCCGCTGAAAAAAGTCAGGATTCTACGGCTGAACTTCTTACCCTGGAAGGAGGAAATAGTTCACCCACAGAAAATATTCCACCCGAAGAACCTATACCGGCTGATCTTACAACTATAGAAACCCTTGCCGGGAGAGAAGCCACAAACAACGTAACTGCTGAACCAACCGCAGCCGATTTTCCGCTTCCGTCACCTCCCGAAGAAGATAATACCAGAGAGCCTTCCGTTGAACCTGACCGGGAAAATACCAGTGATGCATCCATACCACCATACTTTGAACAGGAATACTCCTTCTCCGAATGGCTCGAGGCCGTTAGTCAGCTGCCTCCTGCAGAACCTGAAGCCAGAGAAACGCTCACAAAACGAAAGGAAGATATCCTGATTGAAAATTTTCTGAAAAGCAATCCGCGGATTGACACTTCCGGTATTGAGAATATTCCCCAGGGCGATATTTCTGAACACAGCGTCAAGGAAAATGACAGTTTCATAACAGATACCCTGGCACGCATCTATCTTCGCCAGGGGCTTTACACAAAGGCCATTCAGGCATATGAAAAACTGGCATTGAAATATCCGGAAAAAAACGCTTACTTTGCAGCGCAAATTGAAGAAATAAAAAAACTGATTCAATAAAATTTAAAGAAAATCTGCCATGTATTACGTAATTTCAGCAATTATCCTGCTCGTTTGTGTGCTCCTTATTCTCGTTGTTCTCGTTCAGAACTCAAAAGGAGGAGGGCTTGTTTCCAGTTTTGCCGCAACCAATCAGATAATGGGGGTTAAGAAAACTGCTGATTTTCTTGAAAAGGCAACATGGACATTGGCGGTTGCCCTGCTGGTACTTTCTCTTGCTGCTGCAGCCACCATGCCGCGCAAGACAGCCAACCGTGAATCCCTTATGAAAGACCAGATTGAAAATGCCATTGATCCCAATGCCATGCCCAATTTTGGCACACCTGCCCAGCCAACACAACAGCAAAATCAGGAACAACCAGCACAGGAAAAGAAAAACCCCTGACAGGGTTATTTGATAAAAATCTGATAAAATGTCAGTATGTCAGAACATGCTGACATTTTTTTTGTTCTTCTGCCATCAGCCATTTCATAAACCATTACCAAATGTTCATTCACAAAAAATTGATTATTAATTAAATAGACGCAACTGCTCCCCAAAATTATCCATTACTGATGAAAACACAATAATGGCTATGGAATTTTTTGGCACAGTATGTGCCATTAAAAGGCGGTAGAAAATTTTGTTTAACCTAAAACGATACCAATATGTCAGAAGTGAAAATCAAGCCTTTAGCCGACAGGGTTCTTGTGGAACCTCAGGAAGCTGAACAAAAAACTGCCAGCGGAATTATCATCCCCGACACCGCAAAGGAAAAGCCGCAACGCGGCATTGTAGTAGCCGTTGGTCCGGGAACAAAGGATGAAAAAATGGAAGTAAAAGCCGGTGATGTTGTTCTTTACGGAAAATATGCCGGTACGGAAATCAGCTATAATGGCAAGGATTATTTGATCATGCGCCAGAGTGACATACTGGCTATTATCTGAGTATTAACCTTTAAAACAATACAAACATGGCAAAAGAAATCAAATTTGATATTGATGCAAGAGATCAGCTGAAAAAAGGTGTTGATGCTCTTGCCAATGCGGTAAAGGTAACTCTGGGTCCGAAAGGACGCAATGTGGTTATTGACAAGAAATTCGGTTCCCCGCAGGTTACAAAAGACGGTGTTACCGTTGCCAAGGAAGTAGAACTGAAGAACCATTTTGAGAACATCGGCGCCCAGATGCTGAAGGAAGTTGCCTCCAAAACCAATGATAATGCCGGTGACGGAACAACCACCGCCACAGTCCTGGCTCAGTCAATTATCAACGTGGGTCTGAAAAACGTTACAGCCGGTGCCAATCCTATGGATCTGAAGAGAGGCATTGACAAGGCTGTTGCCCACGTAATTGAAAGCCTGAAAAAGCAGAGCAAAGTTATTGGCGACGATTTCAGCAAAATTGAACAGGTTGCCAGCATTTCAGCCAATAATGATATCGAAATCGGTAAACTCATTGCTGAAGCAATGAAGAAAGTGAGGAAGGAAGGCGTAATAACCGTGGAAGAATCCAAGACTACTGAAACTCATGTTGAAGTAGTTGAAGGTATGCAGTTTGACCGCGGCTACATTTCAGCCTACTTCATTACCGATCCGGAAAAGATGGAAGCCGTGCTCGAAAATCCTTACATTCTGCTGCACGACAAGAAGATATCCTCGATGAAAGATCTGCTTCCGGTTCTGGAAGCCATTGCCCAGAACGGCAAACCCTTGCTGATTGTTGCTGAAGACGTTGATGGAGAAGCTCTTGCTACTCTGGTTGTCAATAAACTTCGTGGTGCATTGCGCGTAGCCGCTGTGAAAGCTCCCGGATTTGGTGACAGAAGAAAAGAAATGCTCGAAGACATTGCCGTGCTTACCGGTGGAGTTGTGATCAGCGAAGAAAAAGGTATGAAACTCGAAAGCACCACACTGAATGACCTTGGCCGTGCCGAGAAAGTGGTTATCGACAAGGAAAACACAACAATCGTAAACGGCGCTGGTGACAAGAAGAGCATCAATGCCCGCATTGCCCAGATCAAGGCCCAGATTGAAACAACCACCTCGGATTACGACAAGGAAAAACTGCAGGAACGTCTTGCCAAACTGTCAGGCGGAGTTGCCGTACTCTACGTTGGCGCCGCTACCGAAGTGGAAATGAAGGAAAAGAAAGACCGTGTGAACGACGCTCTGAATGCTACCCGCGCTGCCGTTGAAGAAGGCATTATTCCGGGTGGCGGTGTTGCCTACCTGAGAGCAATCAAAGACCTCGACGGACTGAAGGGTGACAACGAAGACGAAAATACCGGTATTTCAATTATTAAGAGGGCTCTGGAAGAACCCATCCGCATCATTGCCGAAAATGCAGGTCATGACGGATCCGTTGTGGTGCAGAAAGTGCGTGAAGGCAAAGATGATTTCGGATTCAATGCCCGTACCGAAGTATTTGAAAACCTGATCCAGGCCGGTGTTATTGATCCTACCAAAGTAGCCCGTGTTGCACTCGAAAATGCTGCATCCATTGCCGGAATGCTCCTCACAACCGAGTGCGTGCTCGCCGAAAAGGAAGAAGAAGATAAACACGGCGCAGGCAATCCCAACATGGGAGGAATGGGAGGAATGATGTAAGATTGTCCCATTGAACAGATAAAGAGGGTGTCTCCACTGACACCCTCTTTTTTTTTTTTACTATATTTACTTATTAATCTGTTCACCATGGGGAATCTGTCATTTCATACACTCTGCGTGCACGCCGGGACCCGTATTGATCCCATGACCGGAGGAGTCAATACTCCTGTTTATACTTCCACTTCCTACCCTTACCTTGATACGGACGTAAGGCCCTATCCCCGTTATTTTAACCTACCCAACCAGAAAGCAGTAATTGAAAAGCTGATCTTTCTCGAAGGATGCGATCCGGACACTACGGACGGCATCCTGTTCAGTTCGGGTATGGCCGCTATCTCGACCACTCTTTTTGGATTGCTGAAATCAGGCGACCATGCCATTTTTCAAAGGGGATTGTACGGAGGAACTACCCACTTTATAAACGGATGGCTGGAAAGGTACGGTATTGAATGGTCATACCCCGCCTCCGGCGAACCGGAAGCATTTGAACAGGCTATTCGCCCTTCCACACGGATGGTTTATATCGAAACTCCGTCCAATCCCCTCCTTGGCATAACCGATATAGAAGGCATCGCCAGAATTGCAAAAAAGCACGGACTTATTTCAGTAATCGATAACACCTTTGCCTCGCCGGTCAACCAGAATCCACGGCTTCTGGGAATTGACGTTGTTATTCACAGCGCCACAAAATACCTTGGCGGACACAGCGATATCTGTGCCGGAGCAATAATAGCCCCGAAGGAAATTGCACAACCCTTGTACAAAATGGCTCTCAATTTGGGAGGAAGCCTAAATCCCGAAACATGCTACCTGCTGGAACGTTCCATGAAAACCCTTGCCATCCGTGTTGAAAAACAAAATAAAAACGCAATGGAGGTGGCACTATTCCTCGCCCAGCATCCGGGCATCAGCAGGGTCTTCTATCCCGGTCTTCCCTCCCATCCCGGCCATTTGATTGCCAGGAAACAAATGAAAGGATTCAGCGGGATGCTCAGTTTTGAGCTCCGATCGGCCGACCCGGTGAAATTTCAGAAAAGCCTGAAACTGATCCGGCCTTCTATGAGCCTCGGCGGAGTGGATTCAATCATTTGCTCCCCCGTATTGACATCTCATCGCAACCTCACCAGGGAAGAACTTGATAAAGAAGGTATTACAGACAAAGTGCTCCGTCTTTCCACAGGAATTGAAGATGCAACCGATATTATTCATGACCTGAAACAGGCTCTTGAAATGAACCCTGAATGAAACTTTCAAATCATACCGATCTGTTAGCGACCCCAATCGGGAAATTCAGACCAGCTGTCAGGGTAGCGGTCATTTATTTCCTGCTCAGTGTTATCTGGATCTTGTCAACAGACAAGCTGCTGGAACATTTTGTTGCCGACCCGCATACCATTACCCTGCTTCAGACAATTAAGGGATGGTTTTTTGTCACGATAAGCTCATTGGTCATCTTCTATCTGGTATGGCTGGAAATTCGCAAAAAAGATCTGATTATTAAAACTATAAACGAAAATAAACAATGGTACAATGCTCTGGCATCCCATCTTCCGAATACTACGGTTTTTCTTGTTGATGAAAAGCTGAATTTTATCCTTCTGCAGGGTAATGAATCAACGAAGCTGGGGCTTGTTCCGGAACGGGCACTGGGAAAATCATTGCATGAACTTTCCTTTGATATTGCTGCCCGCCAGATAATAACAGCTTACCTTGAACAAGCATTTTCGGGAGAAAAAGTTTTTACAGAAATACAGTCGCACGACAACTGGTTTGAACTGCGTGCCTCTCCTGTTCCTGAAATTTCAGGAAAACCGAGGTTTGTTGCCGGGGCACTGATCAACATTACCCAGCAAAAACTGAACTTCAGAAATCTGCAGGAAGCCTTGAGAAAAGCCGAAGAATCAGAAAAACTCAAGACTGAATTCATCGAAAATATTTCACATGAAATTCGCACCCCGATGAATGCCATTTTCGGGTTTTCAGAATTGATCTGCGACCCCGATATACCATCCGGCAGGAAAGAAAAGTACTACGAATACATCAGGGAATCGGGAAATCACCTGATTGCAATGATTGACAACCTTCTCCATTTGTCTGACATCCAGAGAGGAGTAGTTCATCTTCATAAAAGCGAATTTGAACTTGACGATATGCTGGAAAGACTTTCTGAATATTATAAACTTCAGTTTGTGCGGGCGGGTAAAAAAGTTGAAGTCAGGTACTAGAAACCTTCCGTATCGAATATTGTCCTGTTCAGCGAGAAATCACGTCTTATGCAGATCCTTTCCAATCTTCTGAACAATGCCGTAAAGTTCACTGAAACAGGATTCATTGAATTTGGTTACTATCCCGAAAACAGTAATTCGGTCCTTTTCTTCGTTCAGGATTCAGGTATAGGAATTCATCCAAAAGAACAACATACGATTTTTGAGCGTTTTCGCAAGGGAAAAGCCGTTGATGACCAGTTGTACAGAGGAACAGGTTTGGGATTGAGTATTGCAAAGGAGCTGGTAAAAATGCTGGAAGGAGAAATATGGCTTTCTTCAAAACCCTATCAGGGGACGTGTTTCATGTTCCGCATTCCCGGATATATTGTCAAAAATACCTGGCCAAGATTGGTTGAGAAGAAACTTTCCCGCGTTTTGATTGCCAATCTTGAGGAAAATAAAGAGATTAACGTACCGGAACCTTTCCGTACCAGCAAGATGGTCATGACCGAATATATCGGCAATGAAAAGGATCTTTTTATGGAATTGAAAAGACATCCCGAACCTGACATACTGTTTCTTTATTCTTTTCCTGACCTGCATAAATTACCAGCTATCCTTTTCAGACTTCGCAGAGAATTCAGGCATTTTCCCGTAATAGTAGTTGCCGACAGGCATGACGAAGATTTCAAAAAGGCTGTCTTTGCCTCGGGAACAACCGAATATTTTCTGAACCCACTGACAAATGACGAAGCTGACTTTTTAATCAGAAAGTATATTTACATTCGGCAGGGTGCGAGGTTTTCGGATGAGGAATGAAAAGTCCGTCAGGATGCTATAGTCACCACAGTTATTCCGCTGCCACCCCGTTCCACATGTTCATCACGGAAAGACCTGACAAAATGTTGCTTCTGCAGATAATCCCGTATCAGTGACCGAAGGATGCCATTCCCTTTTCCATGGAGGATGCGTACTTCGCTCACCCCCACCACCAGGGCTTCATCAAGCAGGCGGGCTACCTCCTGCAAAGCCTCCTCTCCGCGCATGCCCCGAACGTCTGTCTGCGGGACAAAACTCAGAAAACGTTCATTCCAGGCAGAACTTGTTTTGCCGGTGGCAGGCTGATCCAAAGATTTTCTTCGCCCGCCCTCCGTTTTCTCCAGCCGATTAAAAGGGACGGTTGTTACCATATTTCCAAAGGCAACCAGCACACTCGGTCCGTTAACATCAAGTACTTCACCGGTAATGTCCTGATCAGTCAGTCGAACCATATCTCCCTTTTCAAAGGCCGGTTCACTCCTTCCATCTTCTTCCCTGCCGGTACTATCTTTCTGGCTCCTGTTCCGAGGGGTTTCATTGGTTACGGCATTTTCTCCCTCCAGTCTTCGTAGCGATTCAGAAACATACGATTGAAGTTCCTGACGAATCATCTTTGTTTTTTCCTTCTCAGCCTGAGCCTCTCTGATTTCGCGGATAGCATTCTCAATCCGTTTGTTCAGTCCTTCCACCAGTGCGGCCGCTTCCTTTCGCGCATTTGCCAGCAATTCCCTGCGCATCCGGTTGGTTTCCTCCAGTTCCTTGGTGTATTTTTCCAGTGTTTCCTCGATTTTCTTCTCAGTTTGTCTGATTTTTTCCCTTTTTTGTTCCCAGTAGCGCTTATCGCGCAATACCTCCCGGAGGTGCTTATCATAATCGACCTGACTGCTTCCGACCCGCTGGCGGGCCATGGAAAGAATCTCCTCAGGAAGTCCTATCCTGCGGGCAATCTCAAAAGCATATGAACTCCCCGGCTTACCAATTTCGAGCTTGTACAGCGGTACCATACGCCCGCTGTCGAACTGCATGGCTCCGTTAATCACGCCTTCAGCTGATGCAGCATAATGCTTCAGACTGGTGTAATGCGTGGTAGCAATACAAATACAACCCGTCTGCCTCAGTTTTTCCAGAATGGCTTCAGCAATGGCGCCTCCGAGCGAAGGTTCGGTACCGGCACCTAGTTCATCGATCAGCACAAGGCTTCTTGTGCCGGCATGCCGAATAAAGTATTTCATGTGCAATAAATGAGAACTGTAGGTACTCAGATCATTTTCAATACTTTGTTCATCGCCTATATCAATAAAAATATCCCGGAAGATTCCAAAAACTGAATTTGGTGAAGCGGGAACCGGCATTCCGCATTGCAGCATGTACTGAAGTAATCCTGTTGTTTTAAGGCATACTGACTTGCCTCCTGCATTGGGTCCTGATACAACAAGAATACGGTATTTGTCGCCAAGCCTGATAGAAAGAGGAACCGTCTCCCTGTTTTCCCGCAGATTGATAAGATATAACAGGGGGTGAACAGCATCCTTCCATTCTATTATCGGTTCATCACGAACCACGGGAATCCCGGCTTTCAGTCTGATGGCCAGTTGAGCCTTGCTTCGGATAAAATCAAAATACCCCAGGCGTTCATTTATTAAAATCAGCTCCGGTGCATGAGGCCGGATGAAATCGGTAAATTCCGAGAGAATCCTTATGATTTCCCGTTTCTCCTCGTATTCCAGTTCCCTGAGTTCATTATTCCGGTCAACTATTTCGGCAGGTTCAATGAAAACTGTTTTTCCGGTAGAGGAGGCATCAAGCACAATACCGCGCAGGCTACGCTTATGGGTAGCACGAACCGGAAGTACCATTCTGCCATCACGGAACGTTATGCCTTCGCCCTCATCAATCCACCCTTCTTCCTGGGCTTTACGAAGAATTCCCTGCATCACTTTCGCTATCTGAGCCTGCTTCTGATGCATTGTCTTTCTGATCCTGCTGAGCTCCGGCGATGCTGTATCCCTGATTTCACCCTTCTCATCCAGAATCGAATCGGCGCGTCTGACCACCTCGGGCATCTTCTTCACATCTCCGGTAAGGGCCTTCAGAGCAGGGAATTTATCTGATCCCTTTGTTTTGAAAAAATCCTGAACCGAAGCCATTGTTGTCAGCAATCGCCTGATTTTTCCCATCTCAGAAGGCTCCAGAAATGTTCCGCTGATTGCTGTTCGTTTCAATGCAGGGCGCACATCATCGTAACCGGGATCAGGAAATGCATCATGAAATTGCAGAATCTCCATCATTTCGCCCGTTTGCTGCAGGGCTTCGTTCACACCTTGCAGTTCTGTCATAAATGCCATGGCATCAACCAGCTCCCGTCCGGGATTGGCTATACATTGCTCTGCAAGCATTGTGCGAATCTGATCAAAGCCAAGTTTCTGTTCTATGTGTTCCGGATACAGCATAACAAAGGCAAAGTTAACCCAATAACAATGCATTTCAAACTTATCAGGCCTGCAGACAACTTCTGCATAGGGTATTTTCCACCATGGTGCGCACTCCAGGAGAAGCATTAACTTCATTCCGGCAGGGTTAATACCCACAGCCAGGTTCAATGTACACAGGTTTCGTTATACATCAGATGCTAATCCGGGTAATACATGGCAATGAAAAGCATACAGAAACATTGACCAGGGTATATTACCTTTGATTCGGGAAAGATATCCTAACCAACATACAGGTATATGTCGCTGAACAAAAAATTCATCGTTATCGGCATCTTTTCAATAGCCATGGGGTACCTCGAAAGCGCTGTGGTTGTCTATATGCGCGAAATTCTGTACCCCGGCGGATTTGCTTTTCCGCTGGCTCCGATACCTGAAAAACTGGCGGTAACAGAACTCTTCAGGGAGGCCGCCACACTTATTATGCTCGCCGGCATTGGATTTCTTGCCGGGAAAAACCTTATTGAGCGGTTTGCATGGTTTCTGTACAGTTTTGCCCTGTGGGATATTTTCTATTATGTATTCCTCAAATTCCTGCTGAACTGGCCTGATTCGTTTTTAACCTGGGATATTCTTTTCCTGATTCCTGTAACATGGACAGGACCTGTAATTGCTCCGGTTCTTGTTTCGCTTCTGATGATCCTTCATGCTGCGATAATATTGAAAAAATCGCGTGACAGGGAAAGCTACCGGTTCTCCTTGCAGGCAAAAACACTTATGTTCACCGGTGCAGGGATCGTGTTCATCTCCTTCATAACCGACTATTCCAGGTTCATTCTGGAACATTACAGTCTGAAAGAATTGTGGTCAGTACCTTCCCGCAAGGCACTGTATGATTTGAGCTTGCAGTACATTCCCTCGCAGTTCCCATGGATTATCTTTGGTGCAGGAATTGTTATGCTGCTTGTTTCTGCCCTTGTTTCCGCCCGGAAATAACCAGGCAATCTGCAGAATACAGGGGTACCCGATCATTACTTTTCCATCCCTGCCAGTTTCAGAAGGAAGGTATATTCCATAGCCGTCAGCTTGTATTTTTCATATCGTCCGGAACTGCCGGAATGGCCTGCATCCAGATTGCAGTAAAACAGGATCGGATTGGAATCTTTTTTCAGGGATCGCAGACGTGCCACCCATTTGGCCGGTTCCCAGTAAGGCACCTGGGTATCATACAATCCGGCGGTTACAAACATCGCGGGATACTTTCCGGCTGTGACATTGTCATAAGGAGAATACGAACGAATATAATCGTAATATTCCTTTATGCGCGGATCGCCCCATTCTTCATATTCAGAAGTGGTAAGCGGCAATGACTCATCAAGCATATCGGTAAGAACATCTACAAAAGGAACCCCTGCAAGAACCCCCTTGAACAAATCAGGTCGTGTATTGACCACCACTCCCATCAGCAATCCGCCGGCACTTCGCCCCTGAGCAAAAAGTCGGTCAGAGCTTGTATATCCTTTTTCAATCAGAAATTCGGCACAACGAATGAAATCACGGAAAGTGTTTTGTTTTTGGAGCAGTTTCCCTTCCTCGTACCAGCTTCGCCCCATTTCTTCTCCACCCCGCACATGAGCAATGGCATACACAAACCCTCTGTCGAGCAAACTCAGCCGCTGGTACTGAAAATCAGGCTCTGTTGAAATACCATAAGCACCATAGCCGTATAGCAGGAGGGGCATGTTTTCTTTCTTTTTATCTGTCCTGTAAACAAGAGAAAGAGGAATCATGCGGCTGTCAGGCGCCGGAACATAAAAACGCTCCACAGTGTAATGCGAAGGATCAAATGCTCCATACACTTTGTCCTGCTTGAGCATGAACCTCTGGCCGGTTTCCATGTCAAATTCATATACCGTTGCAGGTGTTGCCAGGGAAGAATACGTATACCGCACCCGCTTTGTATCAAGCCGAAAGTTCGAAGAAAGGGAAGCGGAATAAGCTTCATCATCAAGGGGAATTTCACGAAACTCCATGGTATTCAACGGAGTAAAACGAAACCTGACCAGACCTTTGTTTCTTTCCTGCAACACCAGGTAATTGTCGAAAACTTCAAATCCTTCAAGCAAAACAGAATCATTTCCCGGCACCAGTTCCTTCCATCTCTCAGGAGGGTTACCAGGCAGGGCTGATTGCATGAGGCAAAAATTCTCAGCCTTATAATTTGTGCGGATAAAACAGGTATTCCCAACCGGCTCTATGTCGTATTCCAGCCCCTGGATGCGCGGAGAAAATAAATGGAAATCTCCCTGCGGACGATTCGAAGGAAGCAACCGGTATTCGCTGGTAGTTTTTGAAACAGATCCAATAATTAAATATTCTTCTGATTTTGAATTAAATACAAAGGTGTTAAAGGTCGGATCCTTCTCTTCAAATACCAGTTTGTCAGAGGAAGCCGGAGTGCCCAGAGTGTGGCGCATAATCCGGTTGGAGCGGACCGTAACCGGATCAACGGCTCCGTAAAAAAGGGTTTTATTGTCCGAAGCCCAGGCAGCAAAACCATTGGTTCCTGGTATTTCTTCAGAAAGGTTTTTACCGCTGAACAAATCTTTAACATAGAGAATGTAACTGCGCCCGCCCAGTGTATCAGCCGCGTAAGCCAGCAAACGCGCATCAGGGCTTACTGTCAGTCCTGCTACGGAATAAAATTTATGGCCGCGGGCAAGTTCGTTTACATCCAGAATGATCTCCTCACGTGCTCCTTCTGTGTTTTTTTTCCGGCAATAGACCGGATATTCATCATCACCCATAAAGCGCTGATAATACATATACCCGTGAAGCAGATACGGTACACTTGTATCGTTCCGGGGCACCCTTGAAACTATTTCTCCGTATAGCTTCATCTTCAGTTTCTCGAGGGGTTTAAACCAGAATCCGGTATAGGCATTTTCAGCTTCAAGATACGCTATCACCTCGGGATTGTCCCTTTCTTTTAGCCAGAAATATTCATCCGTTCTGGTATAGCCATGTTCATGAAAGACTACAGGCTTTTTCTGCGCTACCGGTGGCTGCATCGAACTGTGCCGGCATGAGGAAACCAGCAAAACGGAAGCAAAATTGACCAATACCAGAAAAAAATGGAAGGTTTTATGCATAAACCGGGGTTCGAATCCCGAATAAAGTTATAAAAAAAGATATTCCGGTGTAATGTTGATTGACAGAGCAAATAATTCCTTTGACAGGAGGGTATTATTTTACCATGAAGGCAACCGCAAGTGAACCGGGTCCTGCATGAACACCAATAACAGGAGAAATATCCATAACAGCCAGAGGATCCCTTCCGGTTACTTCAACCATCTGGTCAGCCATCCACCGTGCATCCGTTTCACAATGTGCATGCAGAATCATGTATTCGTCAAGTTCCTGCCGTGAAAGCTCATCCTTTGCCAGTTGAATTACCCTCTGCATGTTGCTTTTCATGGTAAAGGTTTTTTCCAGCATATAGATTTTCCCTTCCTTGTCGAAAGATATAATAGGGTGCATGTGCAGAAGGTTTGCCAGAAATCCTTTCATTTTGGTCACTCTTCCGCCTCTGACCAGATATTTAAGGGTTCTGACGCTGACCAGAAGACGTGTTTTATCAACCCACTGCGGTATATGAGCAGCAATTTCATCATGTTCTTTTCCTTCTTCAATGGATCTGGCAATCTTCAGAACAGTCAGACCAAGGCCACCGGAAACATTTCTTGAATCAAACACAGAAATTTTCTTCCCGGTTTCCCGGCTTATTCTTTCAGCTGCCATTAGTGAACTGTGCAATGTTCCGCTCAGTTTTCCGACCACATGAACAGCAATAATGCTGTCATAATGGCTGGCAAGATGGGAATAAAGGTTCTCAAAAGCTTTGTCATTGGGCTGAGCCGACCTGGGGAAATGTTCCTCCAGGTCCAGCATACGATAAAATTGTTCCGGATGAATGGTAACTTTATCCAGATAATGGTTTTCGCCAAAAAAGAGGTTGATAGGAACAAGATGGATCTGGTAGAAATCGATCAGGTCCTGCGGCAGGTCACAGGAGGAATCGGCAACCAGGGCAATTTTCCATTTGCGGTGATGGGCAATTTCATATTGTTTCTGCATATCATCCGCTTTCTGAAATATTAAGGTGCCAAAGGAACGGAGTTCCTCAAAAAGCTTCTGAGGATCGTCGGTATGGATATGCAACCGGAGGGTTTTTGAAGAACCGGCAATCACCATGCTGTCGCCAAAGCCTCTGACAATCTCTCTCAGTTTGTCTTTATCGAGTGATTCTCCTTTGATGAGGGCCTCCGTACAAAAGCGATAGGTCAGCGAACCATGATCGTCAGAACCAACCGGCAGGACAACCGGATCACTTTCCAGCAAAGAACGCAATGCTCTGACATTTCCGGTTTTGATAAATTCCAGAATTCCTTCCAGAAACAGAACGAACCCCTTTGCTCCTGCATCCACAACATTCACATGGGTTAACTGACGCATCCGCTGTGCGGTAGCCACCAGCGATTCATGCGCCGCATCCATGGAAGATGCGATCAGCTTTTTGAAATCATCAAAGTAACTATGGTTGCTGTAAATATAATCAGCCCAGTCTCTTATCACACTCAGCATGGTGCCTTCCACCGGATTGGCAACTGCCTCGTACATGTACTGCACCGAGCGGTTGACTGATTCGGCAAAAGCCTGCAACGAAATCTTCTCAACATCCCTTGTTTCGTTGCTTAACCCATAGAGAAACTGAGCGAAGATAACTCCGGAGTTGCCTCTGGCCCCTATCAATGCAGCGGCTGCTATTGCGTCGGCTGTTTGTTTGTATGACGAAGCAGGAGAAATACTTTCAATAATGGTTCTGATTGTAGAGGCCATATTGCTGCCTGTATCAGCATCCGGAACGGGAAAAACATTGATTTTATTGAGTTCTCCCTGCCCGTCCAGAAGGCTTCGCGCTCCAGCAAGGAAAGAATAGTACAGCCCCTTGCCGTCGAGATATGCTAATTTGGAAGAATTGTCCATTGAAAAAAATGCGCTAAATGATCCGGTGCAAAGGTGGCTTATTTTGCCGATATTATCATACGGTAAATTTAATCTTAAACAAACAAAAATTCAGTTGGTTCACGTGCATCCAATTAATCCACATTGAGCATCAAAAACTGCGCAATATACCTCAGGAACCTCTTTCACTGCGTTTCAGCGGGGTTAACCCGGATACCTCCGTTAAAGGCCAACCCACTGCGCATTAGCACGCTTGCTCTCCTGATATACGCAATCCGGGTCTATTCCACAGAAAGTACAAGCCCCTTAAGATATTCTCCTTCAGGGTGATAGATATTAACCGGGTGATCGGGAGGCTGGCTTAACTGGTATAATATACGCACCTGTCGCTTACTTATGGCCGCTGCCGTAAACACTGTTTTCCGGAAAGCATCCCTGCTCACAACCTGAGAACAGGAAAAGGTAAACAGAATACCTCCCGGCTGAATAACAGAAAATGCTTTGGCATTCAGGCGCTTATACCCCTGAAGGGCATTGTGAAGCACTTCGTTGTGTTTTGCAAAAGCCGGAGGGTCAAGAATGATCATATCATATTTGTTGCCGGCCGACCCTAAGTATTCAAAAGCATCAGCCACGATCCCTGCATGCCGCGGATCTTTCCCGAAATTTAACTCCACATTTCTGTTGGCCAGTTCAATAGCCTGACGTGAGCTGTCAACTGTATGAACCAGTTTCGCTCCGCCTCTCATGGCATACACAGAAAAACCACCGGTATAGCCAAACAAATTCAGAACATTTTTCCCTCTGGAAAGGCTACCTGCCAGTTGTCTGTTTTCCCGCTGGTCGAGAAAAAATCCTGTTTTCTGACCGCCCGGAATATCCACCAGAAATTTATTATCTGATTCCAGGGTAATGCATTCGTCCGATGAACCTTCCATGAATCCGTCTTTCTCTTTCAGCGGGAAATGATAGGGAAGCGCCGATTCACTTTTATCGTAAATGGCCGAAATACGGCTTCCAAGCACTTCTGTGAATGCATCTGCAAGCAACCTGCGAATCAGGTACATTCCGGCAGAATGCATCTGCAATACAAGCGTACGGCCATATACATCAGCAATTAATCCGGGCAGGCCATCTCCTTCCCCGTGCACAAGCCGGTACATGGTGGTATGATCATTATCGGCCAGGCCAAGATCTTTCCGGATTTTCCAGGCACGTTCAATTTTATCAGCAAAGAAGCTTTTATCTAATTCGGCAGGGGTGAATGACAGTATTCTGACGGCAATTGTTCCCGTCTGATAATGCCCTATGCCCAGGAAATGATCCTTGTTATCATAAACCTCAACAATCTGACCCTCAGCCACCGTACCGGTTACTTTCTTGATTGCCCCCGAAAATACCCAGGGATGATACCTGAGCAGAGAAGCGTCCTTGCCTGATTTCAGAATGATTCTGGGATGTGGTGTCATGGAAGATGGTGATTAGTATTTTGTCCCGTGGCTGTTCAATTTTTTCCAGATGGCATAACAAACCCACGCATCAGTTGCTGCATAAAGAACCTGCGATTCCGTAAGAACCGGATTTTCCCAGTTGGTTACCTGCTGCGACTTGGAAATCCTGACACCCAAAACAATAGCCGCCAGCTTCCTGAGTCCCTGTGCCGTAATACCATATTGCGAAACAATTTTCTGCAGGTCAATCATGTTGCGGGGCTCAAAAGGTTGCAGGGCATGCAGTGAATGAAGATCATCGCGCAATGCCAGGCCTATTTTTACAATTTCAGGATTTTCCAGAACAGCAACCAGTTCCCGGGGAAGGCCAATACGTGAAAGGCGAAAAAGCCATGCCTGCTTGTCGGTGGCAAGCTGCAGGAGAGATACTTTATTGCGTCGGCCCTTTTTGAAGGAGGGTTTTGTTTCGGTATCAAACCCCAGGACAGATTCCCGTCTGACCATAGCGATTGCTCTCTGAAAATCAGCGTAGTCCGACACAACAAATACATCCCCCCTGAACATCTCCAGAGGCAGCTTCTTAATTTCTTCTGCTGTTATATCGGGCAGGTAATCTTCCATGAACAAAAAATCCGGCGGACAAAAATACAGGATCCGGGGAAATTTTATCCGTTTTTCTTAACAATCCTTACAATCCAAACATCCTGGCGTGGAATACCATTCTCCCTGATGCCGGGATAATGGGCAAGAACCTGATGATCTTTGACCAGTTGCCTGACAAATGAAGGGGGCTGGAAAGCTGCAAAGGTGCGATGACCTTCCTTCGTTCCGGCTTTCATTACAAGCTCTCCCCTGTCAAACAACTTTTTCTCACTCTCAGTGAGCTTCTCTTTTTAAATACTTCTCCGTGAACAGTAAAAAAAAGAATGCCACCATTCTTTGCCACTCTCTCCAGTTCAGCAAACCATGCATAATGACTTCGCAGCGACAGATGGGTAAATACCGAAATGGAATAAATTATATCAAAGAATCCTTCAGGAAAGGGTAAGGGAGGTTCCAGATCATTTGTCTGGAAGTTAATGTTATTCAGATTCTTCCTGCACCATGCAATATATTTCGGGTTATAGTCGGTAGCATAAAACTGACAGGAAGAGGGCAAAAGAGCTGGTAAATGACGTATAACACGCCCGGGACCGCACCCCCACTCCAGTATCTTCTTGTTGTCAAACGGTTCAAATGCGGCAATGTTTGATATAAGCCATTGCGCAGTATCCCGGCTTTTCGAGTAGAAGCTCTCGTAATTCAGATTAAACGTTTCGTAAACGTAATAGGCCGGAGGCAATACAACCCCTGGATACTTCCTGCGAAATGCCCGTCGCGAGCGGAATGTTCCGGCATAGTGGATCAAAAAACGAACAAAATCAGCAATTTGAATTAACCCCAATCGTCTCAGAAAGGATGAAACAACATATTTATTCATGCAATCACTTAATTTATTCTTCCTAAAAACTCAAAGGATCACTCGTTTAACCAACTGCAGCGCGTGGGTAATTTGCTTCCTTTCAGCAGAAAAAATCCCTCTTTCGTCAATGGTATCGATCCGTACCTTTCCTGAGGCATGGATAAACCGGCCGTTATCCAGAAAAATTCCGGTGTGGGTAATCTTTCCCGGAGCGGGTCCGAAAAAGGCAATGTCGCCGGTCCTGGCCTCCCTCAGCGAAATGGTTTTTCCGATCTGAGCCTGCTGACTGGCATCACGCGGAAGCCTGATTCCTGCCGTTTTGAAAACAACCTGGACAAAACCTGAGCAATCAACTCCAAAAAGCGATCTTCCACCCCACAAATAGGGTGCATTGAGAAACAGCATGGCAGTGAGTGGAACCTGAGCAAGCGGATTCAACGTTCCGTCATTGGTAACCAATGGTCCGGCTGATTGAAAGGTCTTGCCCCCCAGCACAAAGGAATTGTCCCTAAAAGCCGGCAAGGAACTTCCGGGCAAAATCATGAACGGATGATCAGAATATTCTTCCGGAACAAGGAAGGCAGGTCTGGTCAGCGTTTTGCTCCCCTCCGCAAGATACCGGTATTCTTTCCCGGTAATTAAATGCACTGCTGAACCGGAAATCCATCCTATGTAATCGTCATATTCAGCAGAAACCTGATACCATCCCTGCTCTGAGCCCAACACATGGTAGAGTTCTCCAAAAAGAAACATACTGACCATCTCTGACTTCTCATCGGGAAAAGCACGCAAGGGAAGACAGCTTACCGCACAGACTCCATATTTTCTCTCACCAGTCAACTTTTATTGTATTTTTGTAATAACAATGATACAAAAATCCCGGGGATCTTACCATACCTGTGCCGAGTGAAGAAGATGAATGAAAAACAAAAAGAATCGCTGAAGCGCATTTTGCTTTACCTGGCTGCTGCGGTTATTTTGTTTTTCCTTTTCCCTTCGGCAGGAAAATTCAAGTATGAATACCAGAAAGGAAGGCCATGGATGCATGAAACACTGATTGCACCCTTCGATTTTCCCATTTATAAAACACAGCAGGAAATTGAACAGGAGAGGGACAGCATTTTGCAATTATTTTCTCCTTATTTTCAGTTAGATACAAGCATAGCATACCAGCAATCTGCCCGTCTGGATTCGTCGTTCACAAAAATATTTTCTCAGGCAGTTACAAAAATGGTTGAGGAGAAACTGGTTCCAAGCTACCTGAAACAAGAACTTCTTATGCAGGAAAACGATTTTCGGACAGCAGTGCTTCATTCGCTCAGATCAATTTATAATCAGGGAATTGTTTCCAGTGTCGAATGGAATAAGAATCAATTCAAACAAAGCAAAACCATACAGATAATCCGCAACAACGTTTCTTCACAGGTAGCTTTCAATTCTCTTTATACTGAAGTTTCGGCCTACCGATACCTTATTGGTAATGTAAGGGAGCAACCCGGGCTGAAAGCATATAGTGCCGACCAGACCGAGCAACTGCTGCACTTCATGAACCTTAATGAATATATTACCGGCAACCTGTTTTATGATGCAAGAAAGACGGAACTGGAAAGAAAAAGCCTGGTGTCTAACATCTCCCTAACCGAAGGAATGGTGCTCGAAGGAGAACGGATTATATCAAAAGGAGAAATAGTTAGCGATGAAAAATTCAAAATTCTTGAGTCTTTGCGCATAGAATACAACCAAAGGGTAGGAATTACCGGACACAAGATATTGCTGCTTCTCGGACAGTTTATTTTAAGCATCCTTTCGGTTCTGATGATTTTTTTGTTTCTGCAGAGTTTCCGTAAAGAGGTATTCGGCAATCAGCTGAAAACCCTGTTCATCCTTTTCATTATTCTTTTCATGAGTGCTCTCACCAGGCTGGTAATCAGCTATTCACAGCTGAGCGTATATGTAATACCGTTTGCTCTGATTGCCATTATTGTAAAAACTTTTTACGACAGCCGGATAGCTTTATTCATCCTGATCACAACCCTTTTTATAACGGCATTCTGGGTTCCCAATGCATTCGAATTTGTTTTCATGAACTTTGTTGCAGGAATTGTAGCCATTTTCTCTCTTTCCAACCAATACCGCCGGGGTAAATTGTTTATTACTTCCGTTCTCGTACTGCTGGCCTATACAGTTGTTTTTGCAGGTATCAGTCTTCTGGAAGAAGGACGCTGGAACTCCGTATCATGGGGAGAGCTCTTCTGGTTTACCGGAAACAGTTTACTGCTCCTTTCCGCCTATCCCCTCATGTTCATTTTTGAAAAGACGTTTGGATTTCTTTCTGATGCTTCGCTGACCGAACTTTCTGACACCAATCAGCCGCTGTTGCGCCAGCTGGCAGAACTGGCCCCCGGCACGTTTCAGCACTCCCTTCAGGTAGCGAATCTGGCCGAAGATGCTGTCCGCCATATCGGCGGAAATGCACTCCTGGTGCGCACCGGTGCATTGTATCATGATATCGGGAAAATGGAAAACCCGCTTTATTTTATTGAAAACCAAACCCCTGGCACCAATATCCACGAACATTTCGACGCTGCAGAAAGCGCCAGGATTGTTATCAGCCACGTTGAAAATGGCCTTCTTCTGGCAAGAAAGAATGGCCTTCCTGAACAGATATCCGATTTTATTTCAACCCATCACGGCACCACTCTCGCTCGTTATTTTTACTATACCTGGCTGAAAAACAACAAGGAAGAAAGCAATTCAGAGCATTTGTTCCGCTATCCAGGGCCACGTCCCTTTTCTAAGGAAACCGCTGTTGTAATGATGGCAGATGCCGTGGAAGCCGCCTCAAGAAGCCTGACAAAAGTTGATGAATCCTCTCTTACAGCACTCGTTAACGAAATTATTGATCAGCAAATGCATGAAGAGCAATTCAATGACGCTGATATAACCTTCAAAGATATCACTACCATAAAAAATGTATTTATTCAGCGCCTACGGAATATTTATCATGCCCGGATTGCTTACCCCAAAAGGCCTCTGAAATGATTTTGCCCCACCGGTGAGAAAAAAGAGGCTGTTTCTTTGCTACCTATTGTGCACCAGGATCCGTAACTATTTATCTATCAAACAACTAACCGGCGTGCAAATAAAGTTCCCGCCCGAGATGACGCAAAAAGCAACGCAGAAACATTCCCGTCAAAAACGCAGATCAATTACTTCCACATCAGGATGTTTTCGCCGGTCAAATGTGAAGAAGGAATCCGGAAGGTTTTTTTCCGATCTCACTTCTTTGAGTTTGACAAGATAGGTCTCACCATTTTTTCCTGCTGCCTCGGCTTCAGTGAGTTGGCTGGTTGTTTTATCTATGGTAAGCCGGATACGGTAATAAGGCTTTTTCAGATCCACCGGATATAAGTCTACCCTGCAGGCATTGGTGCCGTTGACATCACCCAGATACCGGGTCTTATACTCTTTCTCATAATAGGTAAAAAGTTCGGCCGGATTATTGATAAAAAATTCATTGGATGAAGTGTCAGGAACCGAAATATTCACTTCCTTGATGGAAGGTATATATGTCCACATTACTTCTCCGTCATAGTATATTTCAGCATTTTTCTGTGAAACAAGAATCTTGAACTTGTCTTTTTTAATCCACGCCTCGCCGTTGGCTGAAAAATTCTCCTTGGTCTGAACATTTTTAAAGGCATAGTCGTACCGGACATAAATCACATCCGATGAACGGGCAAAGTCCGATAATTTTTTCAGGATTTCCTGTGCCTTTGGATCCTGCTGCGCTGAAACGGCAAAAGGAAATAAAAGCGCAGACAAAATTAACTTAATGGTGGTGCAGTTCATAAAACCTCCTTATCCCAGACCACTCAAAATCTGTTCCAAAGTATTTTCATCGGCAACAAGAACTCTTCTGGCTTTGCTACCCTCATTCGGACCGACAATGCCGGCTTTTTCGAGCTGGTCCATGATGCGGCCTGCCCGGTTGTATCCAATGGAAAACCGCCTCTGAATCAAAGAAGTTGAGCCCATCTGATGTAAAACAACCAGGTGAGCGGCTTCTTCGAACAGGCTGTCACGCTGGCTCAGGTCAACAGTACCGGTATCCTCTCCTTCTTCCTCGCTGTGATACTCAGGAAGAAAGAAGGGAGCCGGATAACCCTGCTGGGAACCAATAAACTCACAAAGCCGCTCTGTTTCAGACGTATCTATAAAGGCACACTGAACCCTGATCATATCTCCGCCTGCTGAAACGAGCATATCACCCCGCCCTACCAACTGGTTGGCTCCGGGAGTATCGAGGATGGTCCGTGAATCAATCATGGACGAAACCTTGAACGCTATCCTGGCAGGAAAATTGGCCTTGATAATTCCGGTAATAATATTGGTCGAAGGCCTCTGGGTAGCTATAATCAGGTGTATTCCGATTGCCCTTGCCAGCTGGGCAAGCCTGGCCAGCGGGGTTTCAATCTCGCGGCCGGCTGTCATAATCAGATCGGCAAACTCATCAATAATCAGCACAATATAGGGCAGGTACCTGTGGCCCTTTTCCGGATTAAGCCTGCGCGCCAGAAATTTAGTATTGTATTCTTTAATATTCCTTACATTGGCCATCTTCAGCAGGTCATACCGTGCTTCCATTTCGATGGTCAGCGAATGAAGCGTATTGATGACCTTCTGGGTGTCAGTCAGAATTGGTTCTTCCGCATCGGGTAACTGGGCAAGAAAATGTTTTTCAAGCCGGGCATAAGGTGTCAGTTCAACTTTCTTCGGATCAACCAGCACAAATTTGATTTCGGCAGGATGCTTCTTATAGAGCAGCGATGTAATGATGGCATTCAAGCCTACGGACTTCCCCTGGCCAGTTGCTCCGGCCACCAGCAGATGAGGCATTTTGGCAAGATCGAGCACAAATGTTTCATTGGAGATGGTCTTTCCAAGCGCTATGGCCAGTTCGGCCCCGGATTCCTGAAATTTCCGGCTGGCCAGGATCGACTTCATCGATACAATTTCAGGCTGCTGATTTGGAACCTCAATCCCAATAGTACCCCGGCCGGGAATGGGTGCAATTATTCGTATGCCAAGTGCAGCAAGACTCAGTGCGATATCATCCTCCAGGTTCTTGATCCGCGAAATTCTTATTCCGGCCGCCGGAACAATTTCATACAGGGTAACGGTTGGCCCTATGGTTGCTTTAATCTGATCAATCTCAATCTTGTAGTTTCGTAAGGTTTCAACAATCTTTTCCTTGTTCCTTATCAGCTCGTCGTTACTTACCTGGCTGTTTTCCGATTTATGATCGTCCAGAAGACTCAGGTCAGGAAAACGATAGCCTGAGAGTTCAGCCCTCGGGTCGAAGGGATCATAAGTTACGAGATTTTCGGGTTCAGCAGGGACAAAATCCGCAACGCCATTACCCCCCTTTTCAACAACAAGTTCAACTTCATCGGCCGTATTAGATGGTGCGGAATAAACCAGGGTAGCATTCCCTTTGTTTTCTGGTTCTCCTTCCTTTGCCGGCTTTTCAAACACAACGCTTACTGCATCCCCCTCAATCTGTTTGGTTACATCTTCCGTCGTTTCCGTCACGGTTTCTCCTGCACCTCCTTCCGGAACGGATTCTTTCGATGGTTTCGGTCGGAACAACGACATAAACCATGCGAATGTGCCTGGAATGGTAAAAAATACAAATACGCTGTTAAGTATTACGAGCAGAATGCCTGTACCCAGCAATCCCAGAAAAGCGATAAGCCATCGGCTGATAAACCATCCATAGGCGCCTCCCGGCCCGCTGCCAAGAAAAACCGGATTACTGCCCGACAAATATCCCAGCGTTACCGACAGCAGAATGACGGCAATCAGAGTGATCTTGAATGTTTTCCAGAGGGGCAGCAGGCGCACACCCAGTAATCGCACTCCTGCCACAAACAAAAGAAAAGGAAAACCAAGGGAAGCTATTCCAAACCACTTGTTCATCAGCAAAGCAGCCAGCCATGCCCCGGCTTTGCCTCCTAAGTTCTCAACGGTTACATCCGGCCCGCTGAATAACATTTGCCACTCAAAACTCTGATCGGCTTTCCAGCTAAAGAAATATGATAAAACGGCAGTAAAAACATATAACGACAATCCGGTTACCAGCAGACCCAATGCAATCTTCCAGCGCTCATCGAATTTTCTTTTTCCTGATTTCTTTCCCATGATGATTATAAAACAGCCTGATACATGATTTAATTAAATTTTCCTAAACCTAACAGCATTGATTTCAGAAATTTCCCGGCACTGTGCCTCGATTTCTAATCGGGATCAAAGGTACAAATCAATTTTATTCTGAAACAAGTGCTTCAAAAATAGAACAGAATTTCCTTCGTTTTGCTTAGGCAAATGATGTCCCGGACCAAACCGAACAGCTGAATTGCTATTCCATCAGAGCCGAAATAATTTTCTCCATCCTGATTCTCGTAATGGGAACAAATTCTTCTTTTACCGAAAAAGCTGAACGGGGCATGTTCTTTTTTCTCACTTCATCAGCAATAAAATGCATTTTCAGCTTTTGCAGTTCCAGGTCGAATTCCATCAGCATCCCGTCCACCGGCTCAAAAGGCGACAGCCTATTGGCAAAGGCAGGTCCGATTTCGGATGAATACCATATATCAACTGAATCGCCCGGGTAGTTTCCATATGTAACAAGGGCTCTTGAGCACTCGTAACCCGCAATGGTTTTTCGCTCCGGATAAAAGGTAATCCGCAAACCTTCATAAGGATTAAAACAACAACCATAATCCCCCGGAGGTGCCGTGTACCTGAACCGGTTGTCCATTACGCGCAGAAGGGTGGTATTTGTATTGTTCCGTAAATCAGAAATATTGGTAATCATAAACATTCCGAAGAATCCTTCCATCGAACTGCTCACCATGTCCTTTCTGAACTTTCTCACCATTTTCTTCGGCAGTAATGAGGTCGATACCGTTGTCATTGAATTTTCAAGGTAAACAATATTATAGACGATTTCTCCTTCTGTAATTTTCTCTTTCCCGGGCTTCGGTTTGCAGGAATATTGCAACACCATAATAAACGAAACAGAAAAAACCACAAGGTTTCGTTTCTTCATCAAAGTATCAATTCTGGCAGGTACAATTCTCATACAAAAACTATCCACATTGCACATATTCAAAGCAGGAACCAGCCATTTCCACCCCCTTTTTCCACGACTGATACCGGAAAAAATTCCGGTATTGGTCCCCTCATTCAGCTAGTAAATGTAATGATTCTCTTTCAACGCAGACAAACATGTACTGAAATTCTGTCAAACAATAAAAAAATGTTCCCAATTGAAGGTGTAAAATTTCTCTTAAAATATCTATCTCTGCATGTGTTGCATAACAATTTTGAAGATACGGTTTACATAAAGGCATTTCATTAGCTTTGGCGAACAAAAATGATGATTTATGAGCCAGCTGGCAGTTGTTGCTTTAGGAGGAAATGCCATTCAACGTGGTGATCAGGCCGGGACGATTGATGAACAGGAAGAGAATACCACCAGAACGTTGGAGAATCTTGTTTTCCTGATCCGGCAGGGATACCAGCTTGTGATTACCCACGGTAACGGGCCGCAGGTAGGGAACATTCTTCTCCGAAATGATGCAGGAGAAGCCATGTATGGTATTCCCCAGATGCCGGTCGATATTTGCGTAGCTGATTCCCAGGGAGGAATCGGATACATGGTCGAACGTATGCTTCGTAATGTGCTTCACAAGCATAATCTTCACCGCGAAATAGTTACCCTGGTAACATTAACGATGGTTGACAGGAATGACCCGGCTTTCAGTAACCCAACCAAGCGCATAGGAAAGCTATGTACGCGAGAAGAAGCTGAACGCCTTTCCAAAGAAAAAGGCTGGATTTTTAAAGAAGAAATGAAGGCCGGCAACGGCTTCCGGCGGGTTGTTCCTTCACCGGAGCCATTAAAAATCATGAATTCAGGAGTTGTTGAATACATGGCCCGACAGGGCACCATAGTGATTGCTGCCGGCGGCGGCGGAGTTCCGGTTTACCTCGATGAAAAAGGTGATGTTCGTCCGGCTGAAGTGGTCATCGACAAGGACCTGGCGTCCTCCCTTCTGGCCACAAGCATTCGCGCCAGCGAATTCTATATTCTTACCGACGTGCCGTATGTGTATATCAATTACCGCCAGCCGGATGAAAAGGCCGTCGAATTTCTCGATTTCGCCGATACAGAAAAATACCTTGCCAAAGGAATGTTCGGCGAAGGAAATATGGCTCCCAAAATCAGGGCATGCCTGAACTTTATCAGACAGGGTGGCCGAAAAGCCGTAATTACTGAGGCATTCAAACTGGAAGACAAACGTTACGGAACCAAAATAACAATGCATTATGAGGATTGAACTATTTTATCTAACTTCGCCAATTCATGTTATATAACATAAAATTATTTCCATATGCCGTTCAATCTTAAAAATCGCAGTTTTCTCAAACTGCTTGACTTTACGCCCGAAGAAATTAACTACTTACTGCAACTGGCTTCTGATTTGAAGAGAGCGAAATATGCCGGTACAGAAAGACCAATGCTGACAGGAAAAAACATTGCCCTGATATTTGAAAAAACCTCAACACGTACCCGGTGTGCATTTGAGGTTGCTGCTCACGACCAGGGTGCCCATGTTACCTATATCGACCCTGTTTCCTCACAGATAGGACATAAAGAATCGATGAAAGATACGGCAAGGGTTCTTGGCAGAATGTATGACGGTATTGAATACCGCGGATATGGCCAGGAAATTGTGGAAACGCTGGCCCGTTATGCCGGCGTCCCGGTGTGGAACGGACTTACCAATGAGTTTCATCCCACCCAGGTACTGGCCGACCTTTTGACCATAATGGAACATACTGACAAGCCGCTGAACCAGGTTTCCTTTTGTTATCTGGGCGATGCACGAAACAATATGGGAAATTCACTTCTGGTAGGCTGCACCAAAATGGGAATGGATTTCCGGTCTGCTGCCCCAAAAGCATGCCAGCAATCGGATGAACTTCAGAAAACATGCAAAGAAATTGCTAAGGAAACCGGTGCACGCATTACCATCACCGATGATCTGGAAAAAGCCGTAAAAGGAGCAGATTTTCTTTATACCGACGTATGGGTATCAATGGGTGAACCGGAAAGCGTATGGGAAGAAAGAATAAAACTGCTGTCACCCTACCAGGTAAACAAAAAGGTTCTGGAACTTACCGGAAATCCGAAAGTAAAGTTTCTCCACTGCCTGCCGGCCTTCCACAACCGCGAAACAAAAGTGGGAGAACAGATTTACCGCAAATTCGGACTCGAATCGATGGAAGTTACCGACGAAGTATTTGAATCACCCGCCTCCATCGTTTGGGATGAAGCCGAAAATCGTGTTCATACCATAAAAGCCGTGATGGTAGCTACCCTCAGAGGATAAGTTCGCGGAAAAAATAATAGGCCATCGTAAGGCTGACGCCGAGCTTCAGGCCTGTGCTGAGGAGAAAACCGATGAAAGAACCGAGTCCGGCTTTTAATGCTGGTCCGGATTCTTTCCCTGCAATTATTTCTCCCAACACTGCACCAATAAAGGGACCGACGATAATTCCAACGGGCGGAAAGAAAAAAATCCCGGCAAAAATGCCGATGGTAGCTCCCCACATGCCTGCCTTACTGCCCCCAAACTTTTTTGTGCCCCATACCGGTATAATATAATCCAGAACCGTTACCGCAATTGCAAGGCATGCCATAACAATAAGAAACGCAGCACTGAACTGGGCAAACCGGGTCCAGTGCAACAGCAGCAAACCGGCCCAGCTCAATGGAGGACCCGGAATAACAGGAAGAATACAACCAGCAATACCCGCCAGAATAAATACAATACCAAGAATTGCAAGCAACCAGTCGGCCATAAAACAAAAATGGATGAGTGACCTAAAAATCAAAAATCGTTAAAACAGGCAAAATAAACAAGAGCCTCCCCAAAGTCTGTCCGATCACTGGTTTCCCGATACCGGAAAAGGAATTTTTCTCCTCTCGTCTTTTTTCTTAATCTGTCTGCAGGAACCTGAAAGTCCGCACGAAATACATCCCTGCTTTTCCGGAGGGGCAGTCCAAATCCTTACCAGCTGGAATATGGTGTATCCTGCTGCTGCAAGGACAATTACAAGGGTAAGTATATTTTGTACCATCGTACCCGAGAGTTATGTTTATGATATAAAAAACTGTCCGGCCAGGTGAACTGTATATGCCACCAGCCAGGCCAGAATGGTGGTATAAGTTACGGAAAGTGCAGCCCACTTCCAGCTTCCTGATTCATTGCGTATGGCCGCAACCGTAGCAACACAGGGAAAATAGATCAAAACAAACACCATCAAGGTTAGTGCTGAAAGAGGCGTAAACAATGGCTGTCCTGCATGAGGCCCCTCAGTCCATACCGCCTCTTTTAACTTTTCATTCAGCGAAGCATTCGTACCGGCATTGTCACCGGCAAACAGTATTCCCATCGTACTGACGATGACCTCTTTAGCCACCACGCCGCTGATAAGGCATACCCCTATCCTCCAATCAAACCCCAGAGGGGTAAGAACCGGTTCAATCCATTTGCCCGCCCTGCCGATAATGCTGAACTGCTGGTTCTCCGTAACCATCTGACTGTGAATCTCATTAAGTTTTGCATTCATCTTCTGAAGCAGTTCCTCCGGAGCATTCTGACGATCCTGCTGCATCTTTTCCATTCTCACCTTGTCAGCCTGAGCGGCATAATCTTTTTTGTAAACAGATGGCCGGGGAAAATTACTCATAGCCCATATCAGAATGGAGGCAACAAGAATTACTGTTCCCATTTTTTTCAGGTACTGTCCCCCCCTGTTCCACATGTGTTTCAACAGGGCACGGGTAGTAGGCATCCGGTAAGGCGGCAGTTCCATCACAAAAGGAACTCCTTTCCCCCTGAAGAAAATTCCTTTAAAAATAAGGGCTGTAATCACCGCGAGAAGAATCCCTGTAAGATACAAACCAAACAAAACCCAGCCGGCATGGTGCGGGAAAAACAATCCACTCAACAAAATGTACACAGGTAAGCGGGCACTGCACGACATAAACGGATTGATGAGCATGGTCAGCAATCTGTCGTTCCGGTTTTCGATGGTCCGCGTTGCCATAATGGCAGGTACATTGCAACCAAACCCCATTATGAGCGGAATAAACGACTTCCCGTGCAGACCGATGGGATGCATTACCCGATCCATGATAAAAGCCACTCTGGCCAGATAGCCAGTGTCTTCAAGAAAGGCAATAAAAAGAAACAAAATAAGGATATTGGGCAAAAAAACAATCACTCCTCCAACTCCTCCTATTATACCCTGAATAAGGAGGTCTTTCAGGGGGCCTTCCGCCATATACAGATCGACCCGCGATGAAATCCATCCAACCAATGCCTCAATCCATTGCACGGGAATCTTGCCAAGCACAAACGTACCCTGAAACATGACGGCGAGGATCAGGAAAAAAACAGGGAAACCCCAGTATTTGTGCAGAAAAATATTATCAAGCATGTCCGCCGGCCGCCTGCGCACTTTGCTGATTGTCCTGAGGGTTTCCCTCACAGCCCCTTCTATAAAACCATACCGGGCAGCAGTAATTACTGATTCAGCTTCGGTACCAAAAAGTTTCTTTAAACGAACCTGTTCAGCGGCACACTTTTCGGCTATTTCTCCCCCCGTATCAAAGCCCCTCACAATGCTGCGCACATACTCATCATTTTCCAGCAAATGAAGGGCCAAAAGGCGGGTAGGATACAGGGCAAGCACATTCTCGGGTGCCTTCTTCCTGATAAGTTCCTGAAGACTGTGCACCGAGTTCTCCGTTTCCTCATCGTACCGGATGTGAATATGCCGCACTACATCCTCCCTGTTTTCAGCCACACTGATAACACGTTCAAGAAGGCGGTCAATTCCCTCTCCTTTTGTTCCTACCGTGGTAACTACAGGGATCCCAAGAAGCTGTTCCAGCTTGACACAATCCAGTTCATAGCCTTTGGCCTGCAATTCATCGTACATATTGAGCACGAGAATCATCGGAACGTCCATGTCAATTAGCTGGGTGGTCAGATAGAGATTGCGCTCCAGGTTTGACGCATCTACTACGTTAATTACCACATCGGGACTTCGGACCGTAAGATAATTGAAAACGTATTTTTCTTCCGGAGAATAGGAACTCAGTGAGTAGGTGCCGGGTAAATCAGTTATCTGAACAACATATTTCTTCCATCTGAACCTGGCGGTTTTCGAAGTTATGGTCACCCCGGCATAATTGCCCACATGCTCGTGGGAATTGCTGGCTATATTGAAAATGGTCGTCTTTCCGCAGTTGGGATTGCCAACCAGCGCGGCCTGAACAACGGCGCTCTCACCGTGTCCTGATCTTCTCCTCCTTCTGTGCCTCCCTTTACCTTCAAAAACCTGAATTTCTCCGGCAGGCTGGCCGTTTCCGATGACTTCTTCTTCCGGTAGGGCCACATCAATCATCGATGCCTCGCTTCTTCTAAGAGAAACATAATACCCCATCACCCTGTATTCAACAGGGTCTCTGAGAGGAGCATTCCGTATTACTTCCACTTCTTTCCCTCTCACAAACCCCATTTCCATAATCCGCCTCCGAAAGGCACCCCGGCCCCTAACCCTGACAATTACCGCCTTCCCTCCTGCTGGAATCTCCGATAAAACCATTAAATTTATTTGGTTTAATTCTAATTAAGCGCAAAATTAATTATTAATGAATCTTTATCAATTTTATTTCAGAAAATAAATTGTAAATTTATTTCTCAACGTTTGCTTTTTTTGAAACAGAATGAATCAGAACGAAAACATATATAGCAGGATTACTGAATTATTGGGTCATAAACCACAGAATTTCAGCATACTGGAAGAGCAGATCAACCTGGATGTGCAGATGGAGTATTTTGAGTTTTCCCGAAGCCTGAATCATACCGATGATTTACTTGCCCTGCACGAAAAAAAGGAACTGCTGTATAGTCCTGCCACAGATAAAACTGTTAAAAAGGAGGTTCTTGCCCGCCTCGCCTTTTCAGATGAGATAGAAGCATACCGCATTTTGCAGAACTATGTGCACCTGGCTGATGAAGATCTGCATGATTGGGCCATTCTTGCCTTGCAGGAATGCAGGGTACTTATTGAATCAAAACTGCTTGACGAGAACCAGGTTTTCATTTCCACAGGACTGGGCGGCAAAGGATTCAAGCTCCGCTATTTTATTGTCCTTTTGCTCCGCCCAAACAAGCGAATGACCCTTCTCCGGGAAAGAATTATCTCCGGCGAAACGGAAGCTGTTTTCAGAAAGTATGCCATTGATGCCGAATCGTTGCGCTTTGCCGGTCGCTTTGTCACATTGCTGGTGATGATTCCTCTGGATGTTACCATCAGGTCGGTATTCGACGAAATCATTGCATCGTGCAACTACTACGGCAATTTTATGCAGGAAGATTTTATTGTTACCAATGTGCGCATCCTTGCTGATAATGAAATTAAAAAATACAGCAGGAAGAAAAACACCTCCCGCGACCGGTGATGAATTTCCTCCCGGAATAAGAAAAGAGAAATAAGAAAAGAAGTCCGCATTGTGCAGCAGTTCGTTTGCACTCCTGATGCTGAATCTGGCATAAACAGCACGAGAGAAAATATGCCCTGCGGAACCAGATTACTGCATTGCTCCTCCTGCATTTGTTTCTTTCAGGAAGGGTATTATCAACAGAAGAATTTCCGGCATCATTGTGATCCGTAACTACTAATACCAGCTCTTGCCGTTTGGGAACGGAAGAACTGCTTCACCGAAGCCGGCTTACCTGCTCTCCCTGTCAGATGGAGTCAGGCATTGGGTTTGCTTTCCAGGTCTTCAAAACTCACATCCGTATACTCACCGGAAGGAGATTCATCTTCATGGTCATCGCCTTCATTGTTGATCACAGGGGGTGCATTCCGGATGAATTGAAAAGCCTCGTTCAGGCCTTCCAGAAACTTGTCAAAATCTTCCCTGTAAAGGAAAATTTTGTGCTTTTCATAAAACTGCTTGCCCTCCTTGGTCAGGCGTTTTTTGCTCTCAGTCACCGTGAGATAATAATCGTTCCTGCGTGTAGCTTTTACATCAAAGAAATACGTTCTTTTCCCGGCACGTACTGCCTTTGAAAAAACCTCTTCCCGATTATTTCTCTCAACACTTTCGTTTTTTCCTGTTCCTTCTTCCATCGCTAAGGTTAGTTTAGGTTTATTGCAATATGCAATTAGGTTAATCAAGCCAAAAATATAAAAAAATATGAAAAAATTCTGCGCTTCACTGCTTTTTACCCTCTTATGTTTCATAACAAAGGTTGCCGGGAAGAAAAAAGATGTAATTTTGCACCCTCATAGATGAATTTTTTATCTCCGACGTTCTGATGATTAACCGAAGGCTTCTCCGGATCAAGGTTTTGCAGGCATTGTATGCTCATCTTAGCTCAGAAGACCGTTCCATCCAGGTTACCGAAAAGGAACTGCAACTCAGCATTCACAGGGCGTATGACCTCTATCACTACCTTTTGCTTTTGCCTGTTGAACTTCGCGATCTTGCCCGGAAGAAAATTGAGCTGGCGAAAGAAAAGCTCCGGCCTTCCTATGAAGACCTTCACCCGAATACCCGTTTTATCGACAACAGGTTGATCAACCAGATTGCTGCCAACCGCAGTCTGCTCGACTACCTGACCGAACATAAACTCAGCTGGGTTAACTATCCCGAACTCATCCGCCATCTTTTTACTGACCTTCAGGCAACTGACTATTACAACCAGTACATGCAGTCGGATGACACATCCTATGAAAATGAGCGGAATTTCGTCATCTGGCTTTACACCGATTTCTTCCCTTCTTCCGAGTACCTCAGTCAGGTTCTTGAAGAACAGAGCATTTTCTGGAACGATGAACCGGATTATATCATGGCGATGATTGTCAAAACACTGAAAAAATTCCGTGAAGAACAAGGCGCCCATGCTCCCCTGATGAAAATGTACCGCAACGAAGAAGACAGGGAATTTGCCCCCCTCTTGCTGAGAAAAGCCCTGCTGCACTATAACGAATACCTTGAGCTCGTTCATGCCTTCTGCGAAAACTGGGATATTGAACGAATCGCTTTCCTTGACAAACTTATTCTGATAACCGCTACGGCCGAAGCCGTGGAATTCCCGTTTATACCTACAAGGGTCACTATGAACGAGTACATCGATATTGCCAAGTTATACAGCACACAGCAAAGCGGAGTATTTGTCAACGGATTGCTCGACAAAATTTTCCATCACCTGAAAGAATCGGGACGGATTGTTAAGAAAGGAAAAGGACTCATCGGGGAGATATGAAAACAATGAAAGTAATATGGATTTATGCCATCTGGCTGATACTTTTTTTCACCGGATGCGGCCATCACAGAGCGGAAAATACGGCCGGACTTGCAGATACTGCCATGTCGCATGCACTTCCGCACATCACCTTCGAACAGCAGGCAATCGACCTTGGCCGGATCCTCGAAGGAGAAACAGCCGGAGCCGAGTTCCGCTTCAAAAATACCGGAAAAGCAAACCTCATTATCAAAGACGTTCAGACATCCTGCGGATGCACCGTCCCGAAATGGGAAAAAGAGCCTGTTCCTCCCGATAAGGAAGGAAGCATTCTGGTGCTTTTCAATTCAACAGGAAGAACAGGCCTTCAGAACAAAAGTGTCAGAATTATTTCCAATGCTGCAAATAATGAAGTAATTTTGGCCGTTACTGCTGAAGTAATTCCTCAAAATTAATTTTTCACCAAATTATTTAGTACTATGAACGATCTTCTTTTTATGGCCCTGATGGCCAATCCGAATGACCCAAAGGGTTCCATGTGGTCTTCCCTGATCATGATGCTTCTTATTGTGTTTGTTTTTTATTTTTTCATGATCCGGCCTCAGATGAAAAGGCAGAAAGAACTGAAAACCTTTCGCGATTCGCTGAAAAAAGGCGATAACGTAATAACCACAGGTGGCATTTACGGCAAGATCACCGAAGTGAAAGACCAGATTGTACTGATCGAAATCGATAAGAATGTACAGGTAAAGGTCGATAAGAACGCTGTAATGCGCGATCCTTCTGATATAGCTGACAAATAATTGTACGGCCTTTCTTCTTAAGGCAGGCAGATCGGAACTCCCATGAAAATCAGGGAATGCCTTAAAAGGTTCAACCTGATATTCTAAAAAAGTTTAAGAACTCCCATTTCTTATGGAACAGCAGGTTATGGCTCCGGCCTGGCTTGCTGTTCCATGAGCTTTCTGCCAGGGATCCGATATCACCTGGTTTTGCGACATCCCTAAAAGTTGTTACTTTTGAACCGAGATGAGTCAATAGAAACACAAAAACATTTAAACAACTTGCTTCTATTGACTTATCGAGGTAACCCCGACTAACAAAATCTGATTAGTTTTTGTTAGTCGATTCGTCAATTGAGTTTTTCAATTGACGAATTTGGGTTGAATTGATCTGCTTATTTTGTATAAAAGGCACAATTGAAAGATAAGGAATTATACAATTATCAGGCAAGAACTCCCTTCTTCAGGTCCAGGGGAAAGATTCTTGTATTTCTGTTTTTCTTCTTCCTTTCATTTCTTTTCTGGTTGCTGAACGCCCTGAACAAGGAGTATAGTGTTGCCGTAAAATACGCTGTCCGTTTTGCAGGATATCCGGCAAACTACGTGCTGGTCAGCGACACCCCTTACTTTGTAAATGCATTGATCAGGGGAAGAGGATATGACCTGCTATGGCCGTTGTACGGCACATCCAGTATCCTGCGTGTAAACCTTGAAGGAACAAAAGTCATTACGGATGGATCGGATATCTATAAATTCAGTACCAATGATCTGAAACGGCGTATCCAGGAATTGGCCGGTGATGCAGTTCAAATTTCCGGAATATGGCCCGACACACTCTATCTTTCCATTGCTCCGGTGATTGTTCGCAAAATAGCTGTCAAACCAGCAGTCAGAGCAACTTTTGCCAGGCAATATATGCTCTGCCAACCGCTCACCTGCATCCCCGATTCGGTAACGGTCACAGGAGCAAGCCGTATGGTGGATACAATGCAGTGTATCACTACCAGACCCCTTACCATTTCCTCACTGAAAAAAAGCTTTTCGGAAAAGGTTCAACTGGCGGCAGGAACGTCGGTCAAATGCGAACCTGAGCAGGTTCAGATTGCCATGGAAGTCGATAAGTTCACCGAAACTTCTCTGCGCGTCCCCGTAAAAGTAATCAACCTCAACCCGCCTCTCAGAATGAAAATATTTCCTGCCGAGGTTACTCTGAGTTTCAGAGTTTGCCTTAACCACTACAAGGAACTTTCTCCGCAGTCCTTTTCTGTTGCAGTTGATTACAGGGAACGCCGATCCGACACAACCACTTTATTGCCGGTACACATTCTCCAGAAGCCTGATTTTACCGATAACATTCTTATTACTCCCTCTGAAATCGAATTCATTCTCGAATAATGAGCATACTGGCAGGAATTACCGGCGGAATGGGAAGCGGAAAAACCGTGGTATGTACTATTTTTACACGTCTGGGAGGAGCGGTTTTTCATGCCGATGCCGTATCAAGGCTGTTGACCGACACCCATCCGGAACTCAGGAAGAAACTCATCAATGCGTTCGGATCAGAAATCTATTCACAGGAACAACTGAACAGAAAGTACTTTGCATCGCTTATTTTCAGCGATAGGGAAAAACTTCTTCTGGCCAACAGCATCATTCATCCGTATGTATTTGAAAAATTCAGGGAGTGGGTCGGAGAGCACAAAGATGTTCCGGTTCTTTTTATGGAAGCGGCAATACTGTTTGAAACCGGAGCCTGGAAAATGTTCCATAAAAACATCCTGGTTGCTGCTCCCCGTGAAGTACGCATAATGCGGGTCATGAAAAGGGACGGCCTTTCGCGTGAAGAAATCCTTGCCCGCATGGAACATCAAAGCCCGGAGGAAGATCTGATACCCAATGCAGATTACGTCATCAACAACGACGGAATACAGCCGCTTCTCCCTCAGGTGCTCAAAATCTGGGAAGACCTTATCTCCCAAACACTTTAAAAAACATACCTTCCCCTGACGGTGATTTCGCCTAAAAACCTTAGTTTTGTCAGCAAATTGAAATCCATATGACACTAAAAGATATCTACACCATTGCGGGTTATTCCGGCCTTTTCAAATACGTTGCCCAGGGCAGAAACGGCATTATTGTCGAAGGCATTGAAGACAAAAAACGAATGAATGCTTTTGCTACCATGAAGGTTAGTTCACTGGGCGACATATCCGTCTTCACCCAAACAGGCGACATTCCCCTGATTGATATTCTGAAGCGCATCAGAGAAAAGGAAAACAGCAACCCGGGTCCGGAAACCAAAGACCCAAAAGTGTTGCAGGTATATTTTGAATCCATCCTTCCTGAATACGACAAGGAAAGGGTACATCAGTCAGATATCAAAAAAATAGTCTCGTGGTACAATCTCTTGCAGAAGAACAACCTGCTGGGGGTTCTTGATGAAGAGGAAAAAACTGATGTGACTGAAGAAAAAGAAGAAAAGAAAACAACAGAAGACCAGGGAAAAGAAGAAAAATCCTGAAACCGGCAAATTCTTTCAGGAAAGTTCTTTTTTAGCCTCTTCCCAGAGGGCATCCATTTCAGCCAGTGTCATTTCCTTCAGGGACCGTCCTGATTCACGGGCCCTTTTTTCAATGTGCTGAAACCGCTTGATGAATTTCAAATTGGTGCGTTCCAGGGCAGTATCGGGATCGATTCCGTACAAACGTGCTGCATTGACCACCGAGAAAAACAAATCGCCAAATTCTTCTTCCATTCTGTCCTTATTGCCTTCCTCAACCTCTTTTTTCAGTTCATTCAGTTCTTCTTCCACTTTATTCCACACCTGCGAGCGGTCTTCCCAATCAAATCCGACGGCCCGCACTTTCTCCTGGATGCGGCCTGCTTTGACCATTGAAG
>JAAYUG010000138.1 GCA_012517825.1 Bacteroidales bacterium
CAGGAACGTCACATTGTTACCAAAGGCGGCATTGACGAATATTCCCTCACCTTTGGTGCCAATTATAGCCATATGCTGTATATTGGAATGTCACTCGGCCTGAACCGCCTGTTATATGACGAGAGCAAGGTGCATACCGAGTGGGATGCAAACAATACCATTGATTATTTCCAGTCATTTACGTTCAGCGAATACTTTTATACCCGCGGAACAGGTTTTACGGCCAAATTCGGAATCATTGCCAAACCGGTAGAAATGGTAAGGCTTGGTTTTTCACTGCATCTGCCTACGTTCTATAATCTGGAAAGCGAATTTTCCACTTCCATGAAGTCGAATTTTGATTCAGGAAATCCGTCTTCCATGAGTGCCCGTTCGGGTGTAACCGTTACTGATTACCGGGTTGTTACTCCGTTACGAATGGTCTTCAGCGGTGGTTTACAGTTCGGGAAAGTAGGCATCTTAAGTGCTGATTACGAGCTGATTGATTACACAACGGCAAAAATCGACGGTGACCTGGATAACTATGATGATATCAACAAGAACATTCAGGATTATTACAAGTCGGCCGGCAATTTGCGGCTTGGCGGAGAACTGAAACTGGGGAACCTCGCATTGAGAGCAGGGTATGCGCATTACGGAAGTCCCTATGCATCGGGGCAACTGAATGCCAAAGCTTCCCAGTCCATCCTTTCAACTGGTTTTGGAGTGCGTTCCGGCAGTATGTTTGTTGATTTTGCTTATGCATATGCAATGCGCGATTTTCGCCACTCAATGTATTATGCCGGTTTTGAAGGAGATAACGGAGTGGAATATTACAGCCAGCTGAAACAGAACACATCCAGGATAATGGCTACCATTGGTTTCCGCTTTTAAACTTTCTGTCCTGTGCGCTGATTACAGGTGAGGATGGCCGGAAGAATAACGGTCATCCTCTTTTTTATGAACTGCCGGTTGGTGCATTGCGCCAATGGGCTGTTATTTGTTTGATCCCCTTCGTTATTGAACAACCGAAGCTTTTAGTATCTCCGGTGCATCAGGCCCTGCATTAAAAATCAGATCAAGGATGCTGAGATTGGGAACAAATCCGTAACGTTCCTGAAATACCTGGTAGTATGGCACCGGTTTGAAGCAGGGATCCTCTTTCTGATGCAACGGCTTGGGGTGCATGGTGTTCCGGTAATCGGCCATATCGTTCCGGCTGGTCTCCCACCGTTCCGAAAAATCTACCTGGCTGTTGATGTCGAGAATCTGCAGGGTGGTCTTTAAAAGCGACAGGTTCCAGTCCCACAGGCCCGGAATTTTTTTCCCGTACAGGTCATGAAAGGCGTCAGCGTAATACAAAAAAAACGGGGCGTTCCGGTAGGCCGATTCAATGGCTCTCCAGTGAACGAGGTTCCAGCGTTTGGTATAATCAATTCTTACATCGGTGTAGCGGGGGTTGGGTTGGTTTCCGGTAATTACAGGAATGCTCAGCGAAAGGCGACCGTTTGCGCTCAGAATAATACACCGGTTGAGGTAGGTCTGACGGTTGTAGTTCGAATGCTTTTCAATCACTATGCTGGCGTGCAGAAAGAACTTGGTGAAATACTGTACCGGAGCATTGTAGAAAAGCGGCAAGAGTGCTTTTTCCGGAACCATGGTCCCTTATAATTTATTGATCATGCTGGCAAAAAATCCCGCTCCAAATCCATTGTCAATATTGACCACCGCAATGCCTGACGAACAGCTGGTGAGCATGCCCAGAAGAGCTGAAAGCCCCTGAAAATTAGCTCCATAGCCTATGCTTGTCGGTACGGCAATGACCGGGCGGGAGATTAACCCGGCAACAATGCTGGGCAACGCCCCTTCCATTCCCGCAATAACCACCACAATCCGCGCATCCCGTATTCTGGGAAGATTGTCAACCAGCCTGTGGATGCCGGCTACACCTACATCGAATATCCGTTCTACCCGGTTACCGAAAATCTCGGCTGTTATTGCCGCTTCCTCGGCTATCGGAATATCGGATGTTCCTGCGGTAACTACTGCAATATAGGTGGAAGGCAATTCCGGTTCCTTTTTTTTGATGGTAATGGTGCGCGCCAGCGGATGATAAACGGCTTCCTTGCATATGTTCTGCACCGCTTCATACATTTCGGGCGTGGCTCTGGTAGCCAGAATATTGGTATCTTTTGTGAGCATAAATGCAACAATATCCCGCACCTGTTCCACAGTCTTTCCTGAACAGAATATTACTTCAGGGTAGCCGGTGCGCATTTCGCGGTGGTTGTCAATTTTTGCAAACCCCAGATCACGGTAAGGCATATCCCTCAGGGTGTGGTAGGCTTCATCGGGAGAAATTCTGCCTTCGCTAACTTCCTGCAGAAGTTTTTTGATTTCTTCAGGTGACATATCGGGAATTTTTTGGATTGGTAATCTCTTTATGGAATTATGTTTTTTGTTCCGGAGGGACGGGTTTGCGGTATCCTTCCAGATCAAGGGTTACATAACGGTAACCAAGATATTTCAGGTGGGCTGTGATCTTTGCCAGTTGGGCCGAAGAAACCAGCCGGGGCATGATGTGTTGCGGTACCTCAATCCGGGCGATATCTCCGTGATGTCTGACGCGTACATCAGGGAATCCTGCTGAATGAAGATACCTTTCGGCTTCTTCAATGATTCTGAGCGCGTCTTCAGTTACACGGGTGTTGTGGGGAATCCGTGTAAGCAGACAGGCGTATGCCGGTTTGCCCGCTGTGGGAAGGCCAAGAATGGCTGATAATTTTCTGATTTCTTCCTTCCCGAGTCCGGCTTCAAGCAGCGGACTGTGTACATTCAGTTCCTTCAATGCCTTGCGGCCGGGCCGGATGTCACAGGCATCATCGGCGTTTGTGCCGTCAGCAATATGCTGGTATCCTTGTTTCTGGGCTTCTTCAATTAGTCTGCCAAACAATGCCTTCTTGCAAATGTAGCAGCGTTCCGGCGGGTTATTGCTAAGAGCTGGAAGGATTTCCACCGGAATAATGAGGTGAGGAACCTGCATCATGGAGGCAAGTTCAGAAGCCTCCTTTATTTCCCATTGGGGTATGTACGGTGCCGACACAGTCAGGGCAAGAACTTTTCCTGCCAGGGCATCGCTGGCTGCCTTCAGAAGAAATGTGCTGTCAACTCCCCCCGAAAAAGCCACAGCCAGTGATCCGAACTGCCTCAGCCGTTCATAAAGCGCCTGATATCCTGTATGGTCGTTGATCAGCATGAACTATCGCGAATAGAGTACTTCATTTATCTGGCGGTAAATTTCACTCAGAGGAATATTCTTTTCCGAAGCCAGGCGCCTGCAGTCATCAAATTCGGGCTTGCTGCGCAGAATCTTTCCGTTATGCACGGCATGTTTGATGCGCACCTTACCGGCCGGAATGGAAATTTCTTCTGTTTTACGCTGAAGCATTGCCTTTGAAACAGGAAACTTTCTTATACCCAGCGAAGTTGTCTCTGCAAGAATAAAACTGGCAACAGCATCGGTAATATGTTCGGAACATAAAACGCTGAGAGTTATGGCAGGCCGGGATTTCTTCATAATAATCGGCGTAAGGAACACGTCGTCAGCCCCCAGGGCCAGAATCCGCTCGATAAGGTAATCATACATTTCCGGATTCATGTCATCAATATTGCATTCAATCATCCACCACCGGGGGCTGTGCTCCAATTCAGGCACTGCAGCAAGGTATACCCTGAGCAGATTGGGTATTTCTGTCTGACGATGGCCTGCGCCATAACCTGTTTTATGAATGGTCAGATGGGTTTCAAGGGTGAATTTATCCGCCAGTTCAGCCAGAATAGCTGCGCCGGTAGGGGTAGTGGTTTCAAAGGGAAATCCTCCGGTGAGTACAGGAATGTCTTTGAGAATTTCAGCGGTGGCCGGAGCAGGAACCGGCAGTTTCCCATGGGCCGTATTTGCGAACCCCCCTCCAAGCCTGGGAGGAGTGGCATAGACAGCATCCGGCTTAAAATAATGATAACATACGGCAGCACCCACAATATCCACAATGGAGTCGACGGCACCGACTTCATGAAAATGAACGTTTTCAACTGAAACCCCATGCACTTTGGCTTCTGCAACGGCAATCCGCTCAAATATCCTTATGCTCAGATCCTTTATTTCATCCGAAAGCGTACTGCTTTCAATCATTCTTTTAATTTCTTTCCAGCTGCGATGTTCCTCATGATGATGATCCGATGCCAGAACACTTTTTTCCTGCGTCAGCACAACATCAACCAGAGTGCCTTCAATGCCGTTTTTCTTTTGCCGGCTGATCCTGAACTCAAACGGAAGTTCCCCCAGTTTTCTGAGCTCCGATTCAAGGTAATCTTTCGGAACTCCCAGGTCGAGCATGGCGGCAAGATTCATGTCTCCGCTGATGCCGGCAAAGCAATCATAAAAAAGTATCTCCATCCGCTTTCAGACTTTTATGAATGCGTAAAAATAAATCAAACTGCCGGTAATGCAATAGCTTATCAGTGAATGTCGAAAAGGAGGTGAAAGAGGAAGCGTTGGGTTGTCCCAATACCCTGTCTAATCAACCAGTTCCTGCCGTATGTTGGTCACCAGCGTTGAAATTTCGCGGATGGTATTCTCATCAACATCAATTTTATATTCCTCTGAAAGAATAACCTTGTTGATAGTATCCAGGTCAACCTTCCCCTGTGGGTAAAGAATGTTTACCTTATCAAAGGATTTTTTAAGAATCTTCAGCATTAGCAGGTACTGCGATACGTCCGGTTCTCCGGCATAATTGGAAAGCAGGCTGATCAGGCTATTGAGCGTATATTTCTGGGAGGCAATCCTTCTGGCCAGCAATTCGGTCTGGTTTTGCTTTAACCACGATTGGCAGGTAATATAAAGCGATTCAATCCAGCCTCCCATAACAATGAGCGAAGCCGCCTCAGGCCGGCCCGCCTTCTTAAGATACTCATCGGAGCTTTTATAAACATCATTGATAAAGCGGGTAAGAGAATCCCTGTTCCCGAGATTCTTTTCAAAACGTTCCCGGGAAACTGCCAGGTATTCTTCAGGAATACCAAGTTGCAAGGCGAGCTTGCGGATAGCGTTGAAATATTTAACGGCAGCCTGGGCATCACCAAAGAGCTTAATGTAACCAAGATCAATTCCGTATATGCCCAGATTGATGGCAGCTAAACCTGATTGGGAGTAATCATCTGCTTTGCTGACCGGATTCAGTAAGTCTTTGTTGTAATGAATACCAGCTTTTTCGAATATCTGGATCATGTCAACCGGCAGGGCAATCTGATATAAAATCGGCGAAGCATGCAGGGTGTCTTCTTCCGCCATCAGATTTCCCTGGACAGTACTTTCCTGTGAAGATTTGCCACCGCAGGAAGAAAGAACAAAAGCAAACAGAATAATACTGAAAGCAGGATAGTTTTTCATGGTTGAAAAAATATTGTATGCGAATGTAATGAAAATGAACGATAAAAAATCGCCACTCTTTCATTTGTCGCATTCTGTTTTGTCCTTCCCGAAACTTAATCTAAATTTGATTTTTTAAGCGTATATGCATTTATGACCAGCCAGCCTAAATCACCTGAAGCGTCATTGCCGGAAAACAGGAATGATTTCAGGGAGCTCTTTAACAGGCATTATGTTCCTTTGTGTATGTATGCCTTTTCGAAAGTCAGGAATCAGGAGGCCGCAAGGGAAATTGTACAGGAATTGTTTGTTCATCTCTGGGAGAAAAGAAACGAAATTACCATTCATACTTCGTTGTCGGCATATCTTTACCGGTCAGTACTGCATGCCAGTCTCAATTACATTAAACATAACAGCATTGTTGAACGCACCCACCTGAAGATTTCTGAATCAGACACGGAACAACCCGTCCAACCGGATGCACTTGCCGAAGAAGGAGAACTGTACGAAACCCTGCTGTCAGTTCTTGAAAAACTCCCCGGACGTACCCGTTTAATTTTTGAGAAAATACGGTTTGAAGGGAAAAAGTACCGCGAAGTAGCCGATGAACTGAAGATATCAGTCAAGACCGTGGAAGCACATATGTCAGAAGCCCTCCGTATCCTCCGCATTGCTTTGAAAAACTTCCTGACGGTTTTGCTCCTGCTTGCTCTTCTTTAGGATGATGGCTTTTGTTAACGTATTATAGGGTATTAGGAAACTGAATTGTCATATTGAAAGGTGAAAAAGACAGAAATGAAACAGACTTTAGAGTATGATGATCTGATAATCAGGCATTTAATTAACGAAACAACCTCTGATGAAGAGGTGAAATTGCAGCAATGGCTGAATGAATCAGATGATCACAGAAAATATTATGAACAGACGGAACGCCTGTGGGAACTGGCGGGGGCTTATCATCCGGCATTTGCGGAAAACAGGGAACGGGACCTGGAGTGCACGGAGGAAAGGCTGACTGATTATCCTGCCCCGCGTATTGTTTTCATCAAAAAGGTTTACCGGATGGCTGCTGCAGTGGCCGCCATCCTGGTCATTGCCATCGGTGCATTTTACCTGCTGAAGTCCCTGCCGGCTGGTTCTTCCGAAAAGATTGCGCTCCTTTCGACAGATAACATAGTCCATCAGATCTTGCCCGATGGTTCGGAAATATGGCTTAACCGGAACAGTTCGTTGACATTTGAGTACGGCAGGGAGAAAAACAGAACCTGCATCCTGAGCGGTGAAGCTTTCTTTCAGGTAAAGCACGACAGCCTGCATCCTTTTGAAATTGTCACCCGGGCGGCCATTGTGAGAGTTCTCGGAACCTCTTTTAATGTGAAAACAATTACCCGAAGCAACGAAACCGAAGTGTTGGTTTCGGAAGGGAAAGTCAGCCTGACACCCGTTAACAGCAGTGTGCAGTCGGTTATTCTGCCATCCGGATCATACGCAAAGGCAAACCCTGGTTCCGTTGTTGAAAGGAAGGATAAATTTGTCCGAACAAACTATCTTTCCTGGAAAACCCGGATTCTTGTTTTCAGGGATACCCCCCTCGATTCAGCTCTGGCGGATATTGAACAGTGCTATGGAATAACATTTGACCATGCCGGCACAGATATTTCCGGCTACAAGCTTACTGCCCGCTATGTTGATGAACAGCTCCCTGATGTGCTTGCCGTGCTTCAGGCTACTCTTGGACTATCCATAGAGTTTTCCGGAGGGAATACGTATCGTCTGTTCTCCTCAGAACCATAATCAATGGTTTCTTAATAAAGAGCTATGAAACCCACATGTTTTCAAAACACAAACACAGGCACAGCTCTGATAAAATCACCAACATGTGGGTTTCGTCATGCCATTGAAAAGCAATTGATTCTGATGAAAAACCGGTGTCTGATCTGTTGTTTTTTTCTGCTGTTTTCTCTGCCGGCTAATAATCTGATTGCCCAGTCAGTATTTAACGATACTGTGTTTTTCTCCTCTTCCTCCATTGTTGTTTCTGATTTGCTGGATACAATTCACTCCCGAACCGGTATCAATTTCTCCTATGATCCTACCAGGGTTCCGGTTTCAGATAAAGTAGCAGTGCATTTCGGCGGACAGACGGTCAATGAGGTCCTCAGCCAGATATTTCATGATATTCCGGTGGGTTTTGTCGCCCGCGGAAGGCAGATCGCCATTTTCCGGCGGAATGTTCCCGCTGGTGAAATAACGAAAAATCCGATGTACATCGAAATCAGAGGAAAGGTGACAGACGGGAAAAGCAGGCGGCCTGTTCCCTTTGCTTCTGCTGTGTTGTCAGGGACCAATACCGGAACCATTACCAATGAAGAAGGCGTTTTTAGCCTGAAAATACCCTCTGAATATTTGGACTCCGCTCTTACTGTTTCCTGCGTTGGTTACGAAAGCATTTCCCTCCCTTCCGCTATTCTGGCAAACGGAGAAAAGGAGGTTCAGCTGAATCCTGTTCGCATTTCCATACGGGAAGTTGTTGTCAGACCAACCGATCCGACAAATCTGATTTCCCTTGCTGTCAAATCTGTTCCTGAACGTTTTTTGGGTATTCCCGTTTATCTCACAGGATATTTCAGGGAGATTACATGGAAGGATGATAAATGCATTGCCCTCTCCGAATCAGTCACCCGGATCTATAAATCATCCTATTCCAATGTCTGGGACAACGATCAGATTAAACTGTTGAAAGGCAGAAAGCAGGAAAATTCCTATGAAACAGAACGGATCAGCTACCGGGTGGAAGGAGGTCTTTTCAATTCTCTTCTGCTCGATATTGCGAAAAATCCCGCCTCTTTTCTTCAGGAAGACTATTTTCCTTATTACACCTATACATTTGAAGGATTTACCCGCTCAGGAGATCGTGACCTTTATGTCATTTCATTCGACCAGAAGCCCGGGGTGCAGGATGCTCTTTATGCAGGAAAAATATTCATCGATGTGGCCTCTCTTTCCATTGAAGAAGCCCGATTTGGCCTGTCTGAAACCGGCATAAAATACGCCCGGAGCCTTCTGATAAAGAAATCTCCGGCGGGATATAACGTGCGACCTGTAAGAACATATTATACAGTGCGTTACAAGGATGTCAGGGGAGGGAGAGTACTTGCCTCGGTACATACCGAACTCGATGTGAGGGCAAGAGCCAGGAGAGCCTTCTTTAACTCCCTGTACCGTACCACTTCCGATCTGGTGATTACAGGTATGGATACCTCCGGAGTTAAACGTTTCAGGGGCAACGAAATCAGCAAAGTATCCGATATCCATATCAACCAGATCAAGGACTACGACCCTTCTTTCTGGGAAGGATTTAACACCATCGAACCGGAAATACGACTCGATGAGGCTGTTGCCAGATTGCAGCAAAAAATACGCAACCAGATTCCCCTGAACCCATGATAGTAGAGAAGTGAAACCTTAATAATCAACAATATGAAACCCACATGTTTTGCAAACACGAACACAGCGGTAATAAAATGCCGAACATGTGGGTTCCATCATACCATTAAAAATTAATTTTATTATGATGAAAATCAAAATCTTTGGAACCCTGATATGTTTACTCATGCTGCCTGGTCTGGTATCAGGGCAATCGGATCAGGTTAGCCGGATCAGCAGTTCGCTTCATCAGTATTATACAAGGTATCCGCGGGAAAGTATATGGTTTGTTCCCGCAATGAATGTTACCACCCCGGGTTCAAAGGTGCCTTTTGCGGCTGTCATTAGCAGGGATCCGTTGAATTCTGCCTCACGCCTCAGCAGGAGCCTTTTTCTTCAACTTTACAATGAAGAAGGGCAGTCTGTTTATTTTGTTCAGGAAAAACTGGAGGAAGATGTCTATGCAGGAGAGGTGAGGGTTCCCGGAGATATTCCGCCCGGACAGTATGTGCTTTATGCCTATACGAGTTGGATGAAAAACGGGGAACCGGAACATTTGGAAGCTATTCCGCTTTATATTACCAGAGAAGCAGAACCGGAATACGAGATTCTGATCAATGCTGCATCACCGGTGGTTTCGCCTGAAATCCCACTGCAGGCTATGATCAGCCTGGTTGCGTGGAAAGGAGAACTTCCTGCCGGAACGCAGTTTTCCATAGAAATGAGGGTGGATAGGAAGAAAATTTACAGTGGCAAAGTACCAGCCGACATAAATAACAAGGCATTGGTTGTTATTTCTGTACCAATGGGCATCCGGGGTGAGGGAAGGCTGGTTGTCAGTACTTCGGTAAAAGGGAAAAAACTGACAGCCGAACTGCCTGTTCAGATTACGGAAAATCAGGCCAGTGTCTCATTCTATCCTGAAAGCGGAAGCCTGATTCGGGGTGTTTCCAATAAGGTCAGAGTTACCCTTACCCTTGATTCCCTGCCTGTGGGGGATATCAGCGGTGAAATTACCGATAATGCCGGGACATTCTTAAGCTCGGTCCAGCCGGTCGGCCCGGGAACAGCTGTGTTCAGTCTTACCCCGAGGGAAGGGAAAAACTATTTCTTTACTTTTAAGACGCCCGACGGACGAAGGAAAACCTTTGCCATTCCTGATTCGCATAAGGGAATCCTCCTGCAGTTGCTGGAGAACACGCCGCAAAAAGCACGTTTTGCCTTGTTGAAATCGCCGGGATTTGAATGCGGTAAACTTTTGTTTCTTCTTGAATCCAACGGCTTTATCTACAGCTTTACCCAGGCAGAACCAGGCCAGGTGATCAGCGTGCCATTGGACGGCATTCCGTCGGGTTTGGCTCGTGTTTTGGTTTTTGATGAAAACGGACAGGTGGGAGCAGAACGCTGGTTTTATGTCAGAGGAGACGGGCTACGGATTGACACCAGTGCAGAGCTTTCATCCGACAGAAAATCCATCGAAACACGTTTCAGGACGGTGGAACCTGATGGTAAAACAATTCCTGCTTCCTTGATTTTATCTGTTACCGACAGATCTGCCTGGGCAGGACAGCATGTTTTCAGTCAGTTCCATCAGTCCCCTGTTTCTTTGCCCGGACTTACCGGCATTCCGTTGGATGCTGATTCTTCTTCAATGAGTAATGTTGATCTGTGGCTCTGCGGATATTCACACCCTTTTCTGTCATGGAAATCCATCACAACCCTTCCTGAAGAAAAGCTTCCGTACGAAAGCCAGGATTTTCTGGCCGGATATTTACGGGACAAAAATGGAAATGGCCTGGCAGGAACCAGGGTGCAAATGAAAAGTTCCGGAGGCAAAATAACCGAAAAAGTTACCGATGACAAGGGATATTTTCGGTTTGAACCATTTGTTCCTGAACAAGGCGGGAAAATTTCGGTATATGCTCCCGAACTGGCCGGAAAAAAACCGTATCAGATTCAATGGGATGCACCGTTTGATAAAAAACTGAGCCAGGCCGCCAGGGAAACTTTCCGGAAAAATACATTTTCCTCCAGCCGTTTTTATTCTTCCGGAAGAAAGGAATCCCGGCGAAACAATCAGACTGTGGTTCCCGCCAATGTGTCTTCTGACTTTCCTAAATATCCTCCGGGAATTTCCATTCTGGAAATCATCAAGCAAAAGAAGAATTACCAGATTATCAACAATCAGATAGTTTTTATCGGGTCCAGCAATTCCTATTATTCCCAGCAGGGAGCATTGATTGTTATTGACGGAGTTCCTTTCGGAACCGATATTTCCATCCTTCAGCAAATTCCGACTGAAGATGTGGAAAATATAAATGTTTCGACCAACGTAAATGACATTCATAAATATACCGGACTGAACAGCATCGGAATTGTAGAAATTACAACAAGAAAGGGAGTCTCTACGGCACCTGCCGCGAAATCTGAACCCAAACCTTCGGTCTTCTATTACTGGGAACCCTTCATTCCGGTAAATGAGGAAACGGTTGTAAAGCAAATCGGCATTCCCGCAGATTGCAGAAATTGCATGCTGATTCTCAATGCGTTTGACACCCGGGGAAGAAAGGTTGTTCTGGTAAAAAGCCTTCCCGGTAGATAAACACGGTTAAAATAGACCATGGAAAGGCAAAACTGTTCTGATAATAAGTTAATTAGAGAAAAATAGTACTTATATGTCTGAAATTTCGATGTGTGCGGCATCAGAGCTTATAAATTTTTTATATTTGCTGTCGAAAATCCCGGGATTTAATGGCAAAAGGCCGTAAACTACGAAAAATTGCTGATGAAGTCTGGAAGGAAATTCCTTACGCTGATCGCAGGTATGAAATAAGTAACTACGGTCGGGTGAAAAGTTTTTGTTTCGATAAGGAAAAAGGAAGGATACTCAGGCCTGGTGTTATCCGCGGATTTAGAATAGTGAGCATCCGGACAGGAGGGAAGCCCCGTACTTTTCTGATCCATAAGCTTACAGCCGAAGCGTTTGTTCCGCGGGAATCGGAGGATCAGACGGTGGTGATTCATCTCGACGGTAACAAAGGGAACAATTACTATAAGAACCTGAAGTGGGTTACCCGCGAAGAAGCCTACAGAAGAATGTTTGAGCGATATCTTGAAGAATACAGGAAATCAAACAAAGTGTTACGGAGGAATGCCAAGTTAAGGCCGGAAGATGTGAAATTGCTCAAATCGATGCTGCGCAGGGGAATAAAGCAAAAAGTTATCGCAAAGCTTTTTGCTATTTCCGAAATGCAGGTTACCCGTATCAAACGAAATGAAAACTGGTCGGCCATTGAGCCGGAAGACGAAGAAATCACTCAGGACTGAAAAGGTTTAACCCGGAATAAATATCTCAGGCCCGTTCAATGTATTCGCCGGTGCGGGTATCGACCTTGATTCTATCGCCCACATTGACAAACAGAGGTACTTTGACTTCAGCTCCGTTTTCAAGGGTTGCAGGCTTCAGGGTACGGGTTGCAGTATCCCCGCGCAGTCCGGGTTCGGTGTATGTAACTTCCAGTTCAACCGTAACCGGAAGTTCGGCATAAATGGGCTCGTCGCCGTCAAAATATATGGAAACGTTCATCCCTTCCTTCAGAAACTTAAACCCTTCACCAATAGCTTCCTTGCCCAATGTTATCTGTTCAAAGGTTTCATTGTCCATAAAAACAGCATTGTCTCCGTCAAGATACAGAAACTGATGTTCCTTGAAATGAACCCTGACAATCTCGATTTCATCATCGGGCCTGAACCGCTGCTCAATAAGCCTGCCGCTTTTAATATTGCGCATTTTCACCTGATAAAAAGCCCGAAGGTTTCCGGGTGTCCTGTGTTCATATTCAAGCACTACGGCAAGTTCACCGTTGTAACGTACAAAACTTCCTCTCGAAATGTCAGATACTTTATCCATAAATTAATTTTTGCGCAAAACTAAAAGTTTTTTTTTCAAATTGATACAAATTCTTCGGGACTGATTTTGTTTGGCACATTTCCTTGTGATGCGAAACCTTTTTTGGTTTTCCTGATAAAGAAATCAAAACCTCCTGTCCATCAGATAAAACAAAGATGCAATTGCCGCACTTCCCAATTGCAATTCTCTTATGTTGACATGATCGGGAGTATCGTAGGCAGAATGGTGATAATCGAAATACCTCTGGCTGTCGGTAAGCAGTCCGGCCAGAATCCGGGCAGAAGATCGCAATGGTGCCACATCAGTCCCTGAACCGCCTTTTAAGAATGTGTCGGTCCGGTATGGCTCAAAATACGGTTTTAATTTCTGAAGTATTTCCAGATCCTTTTCATTGCAGTCAAATGTAAAGCCAACGGGCAACAGGCCGCCGCGGTCCGATTCAAGGGCTATCAGATGGTTTTCCTTTTCCAGGGTTGCAGTCTGGGCATATTTCCTTCCCCCGGTCTGGGTAATTTCTTCATCCATAAACAATACAGCCCGTATGGTATGCTCCGGCCTGATGCCAAGGGTATGGAATAAGCGGATAACCTCGATGGACTGTATGCATCCTGCTCCGTCATCGTGCGCCCCCGGCGTATTGTACCAGGCGTCAAGATGCCCTCCGGTAAGCAGGATGCCCTTTGCGGGATTTTTTCCCCTGATTTCACCAATAACATTATATCCGGCAGTGTCGCCCGCCGGCCGGCAGGTGGTTTTGATAAAGACCTGCACATCCGGGTTTTGTTTCAGCCAGCAGCTTATACTGTCGGCATCGCGTGTTGCAACAGCAATTGCAGGAATTTTGGCTATTCCTTCCTGATAGCGCATTTGTCCTGTATGGGGGAAAGTATCACTGGCCAGGGTAAGCGAGCGTACCAGAACGGCAACTGCTCCTAATGCCGCCGCCTTTGATGCGCCGGAAACACGCTGATCAGCAGCTCGCCCATAGGCGGCAAATGTGTTGATGAGGGTGGGATCCATCGGCCTGTTGTAGAAAACAATACGTCCCGATACCCTTTCCCTGCCCAGTGCATTCAGTTCATCAAAGGAATGCACCTCAACCACGGAAGCAGTGATACCTTCTGCCGGGGAAGGAACAGAATTTCCCAACGGGAGGGCGTGCAGGGCAACTTTCCGGTTGCCGTTTAAAACATGTGCTTCTGTTTGTCCGGGTTTCCAGTTGGGTATCAGTACAGGCTGAAGATACACTGTATCAGCCCCGGCTTCCAGCAGAAATTGCCTGGTTAACTGAACGGCCGTATTTAGCTGCGGAGAACCGCTCAGCCTGCCTGGTGCCTGTCGGCATAAAAGAAGCAGATTGTTATAGGCTATGCGGCTTGTCAATGCTTCTGAATAAATGCTGCGGACCACGACTGAATCCCTGTCTGCAGCGTTGACCGTGTTTGAAACGGCCACGCTAATGCAAAAAATGCCCAAAACCAGGAACTGTAAAGAACTTTTCAGGTTAACCATGAGCAGCGGATTACATGATTTTGGTAAATGGTGCAAATATATTTTCTTCCTTACCAAAAACAAGTTTTTTTGTGGGTTTCTTAGAGTGCCGGAAGGGATTTTCCCATTTATCCCTGAGTCGAAAAACGAAGTAAGGAGCCATCCCCGGGAATAATCGCCTTGTTAATTCAGCAGCAGCGAATAGAGTGAGGTTAATGCTGCTTTACTGCATACCTTTTGAATTTTTCCAATGCAAAGAATGGGTTAAAATTTATCTTTGCACCAGACAAATTTCTTCGCATTATGGTTATTGATGTTGCCAGTCATCCTGACAGACTAAAAGAGTTGCTCATTTTTCTTTCCATTGTAGCCGGCGGCGCTTTAATCGGCTGGCTTATCGAACAGATTGTGCTGACAAAGCTTCTGCACCTTACTTCCCGAACAAAATGGAAAGGAGATGACCTGATTATTCAGAGCCTGAAAGGCATTCTGCTTCCCCTGTTTGTCCTGCTGGCCATTCATATAGGATTTAATTACGTAACCCTTAAACCCGGCCTGCTGGATGTGTTGCATAAAACGGTGAAAGTGGGAGCGATCCTTGTGTTTACCATCTATCTCTCCCGCATTGTAACACGCTGGATAGCAGGTGAAACAAAAGACGACAAATCGGTTCCTTCCAGTATTGTACTGAACAGCACCCGGATAACGATTATCGCAGTCGGATTTTTAATCGCTCTGCAATCCATCGGCATATCCATAACCCCTTTGCTGACTGCTCTGGGTGTAGGAGGTTTGGCAGTTGCCCTGGCCCTTCAGCCTACTCTCTCGAATTTTTTTTCCGGACTGCATATTCTCGCAACCAAGAAGGTCAGGGTAGGCGATTTTATACGCCTCGATTCCGGAATAGAAGGATATGTGATGGACATCTCCTGGAGAAGTACTTTGGTTCGCCAGCTGGCCAACAACCTGGTCATTATTCCCAACGCTAAGCTGGCAGAGGCTATTGTGATCAATACCCATCTTCCCGACAGAGAAGTGCCGGTTACGGTTGATATCGGCGTGGCTTACGATAGTGACCTTGATCTGGTGGAAAAAATTACCATTGAAACAGCGCGGGAAATATTGAAAACCGTTGAAGGCGGTGTCAGTACCTTTGAACCGGTAGTACGGTTCCATACTTTCGGCGAAAGCAGTATCAATTTCACTGCTGTTCTGAGGGTGCAGGAGCATTCCCAGCAGTTCCTGGTTAAACATGCTTTTGTAAAACTTCTGCATAAACGATTCAGAGAAGCTGGAATTGAAATTCCTTTCCCCATCAGAACCATTATTACCAAAAAACCATAAAAATAAGTACCTTTATACAAACCAATTAAAGAGATATTTATGGGACGACACGCTGTTGAAATTCTGGATCTGGACATCAAAAAACTTCTCGAGATGCTCAATGCGGCACTTTGCGAGGAGTGGCTTGCCTATTATCAGTACTGGATCGGGGCGAAGCTGATGGAAGGTCCCATGCGGAGTGAGATCGAACCGGAACTCCTTCTCCATGCCACACAGGAGCTCAATCATGCTGTGCTTGTCGTTGATCGCATCATCCAGCTGGGCGGTACGCCGGTGCTGAATCCAGCTGACTGGCCCAGGTTTGCCCGTTGCGCCTACGATGCTCCCGTCGATCCTTATGTGGAGGTAATTCTTCAGCAAAACCTGAAAGGTGAACGTTGTGCTATCCAGCGGTACAAGGAGATTGCTGATTTTACCAACGGAAAGGACCATACCACCCACCAGATGGCGACAACCATTCTGAACGAAGAACTGGAACACGAGCAGGACATTGAGGACTGGCTCACCGATCTGGAGAGGATGAAAGAGGATATCAAAAAGTTCAGGTTGTAAACTTCCCCATACAAAAGTTTTTAAATTTTTTCCCGCTGCCGGAGGGAACAGGGATTATTGCGGCCGACAGACAATTGTTTTTTCTGTTTTGCCATCTTATCCTGCTCGTTGTGTTTAATCCAGGCCATTACATTGGCCGGAGCCTGTTTTTTTGCCAGTTGGTCGGCCATGTATTGCATGTACGGATGCACATGCCGGAAGAATATTTTGTATGCAGCACACAATTAATTCAAGCCTTCTTCTCCGTCAGGAGTTTTCTCCCACCTGTGCTTAGGACACTCGCCATGGCAGGCGAAGCGGTACTCACACTTCAGATAATAACGGGGAAGGGTTGTCAACTTTGCCTTTCCGAATTGCAGTTGTTTTTCAAAACAACGGTTTTGTATAATTCGATGCCCGCCAGCGAAGGTTCTCCTCCCTGCCAGACAAACGTCACCACGGGTATTTTTTGTGCTTCAATAAATTGTCTTATAAATTCTTCAAGGGTGCTGTTGACATTCGCAGGGCCTGCCCTTCATAAAGGGTCCTCTTTTCCAGATAGTAACAATAGGAACACCGCAAATTGCAGGCCGATCCTGCTGGTTTCGCCATTACATTAAAAGCGAGTCCGCGTGTGGGAAATTGAAAATCCATGTGCCCGGGTATGCTGTGAAGACTGAGGGGTTGTTTTACATTGGGATCAGGTGTGCATCAATCCCTGCTTCCTGGCACAGGTCTTCAATGTCATTTTTAAGATCCGGGTCCTCTGCCGGATAAGACCATTCTATCTGAATGTTTGCGCCTTTTTGCCTGTACAATGCAAGCATTTTCAACATCTGTAGCAATGTGCGTGAGGTGCTTGTGTTAAAATAGATCAAACGGACAGATAATTTGATCTTACCCTCAGATTCCAGCATTTGCTGAATCCATTCTGTTATGGGATTGTAGAATTTACGGGCATCTTCCATGTAAGATTCTCCCATTATCCTGCATTCTGCCGAATTGTAATAACACCTTATTTCAGGAAAATAAGGTGTTTCCGGAGAAGTAAGCAATACAAGATCCTTCATGTCCGGTTAATTTTCTTCGGTTGTTTTAACTTTTGCCGTGACCGTAAACATAGAAAATTTATCGTCTTTTTCTTCAATCTGAAAATCCAGCGGTTGCTCCGAAATGATTCCGACATGGATCAGGCCAATATGGGCCGCTGAGGTTTTCATTTCCCTGTGATTACGGTTTGCCGCCTTAAAAGCCTTCAATTGTTCCGGTTCCATGCCGTTAATCTGATGGCAATAACCGGCAAGGATGGGTCCGTGCTCATGCAAAATAAGGTTGGAGGTCTGAATATAGACATATTCTTCATCGGTAAAAATATCAAATCGCCCTATACCGCAAGTGCCGTATATTTCAGTTCCCGTATCGGTCCTTTCTGCAGAATAGTGGGCAACATTCTGGGCAAGTTCAATAAAAATCTTATGCACTTTCAGTTTTACTCTTACATGAAAGAGCATACTGCTTCTGATCCAGTTGGAGGTTGCAGCCAGGAGATCCATAAAGAAAGGTCCCTGGTAACTCATAACCGGGGTTGTTGATGAATTGTGTTTCATGTGCAGTTATCGAAGTTTGACTATCCAAACTGTTATGTCATCGCGTTGGGGTTCAGCAGTAAACTGTTTCAGTTCATCCCTGAGTTGCGCTATTTTTTCTTCAGGAGGCATGTTTATATGCCCGGCAAGGAAATCCTGAAATCGTTGCAACCCAAATCTTTTTCGGTTTTTATCTGGCTGGTCTGTAATACCGTCAGTATACAGTACAAATTCATCATTTGGCTGAAGAACAACGTGATGCGAGGTAAATGTTTTTTTTTCGGATTTTCTGCCAAACCCTCCCAGTGAATTTTTGTCACCTTCAATTATGTGATAAAGTCCATCACTGCAATACATCATTGGCCGTTTTGCCCCGGCAAAACTTATATTCCAGGTTCGGTTATCTGATAAGTCAGCTTTGAGAATTGCGATATCCATACCATCAGTATTTTCAGAAGTTTCCTGGCGCAGGGCATAAAAAAGCCTTTGATCAAGTTCCTGAAGGATTTTTTCAGGATCCATGATATTCTGTTCATTCACAATTTCATTCAGTAACATGCTGCCTATCATTGACATGAAGGCGCCCGGAACGCCATGGCCGGTGCAATCAGCGACGGCAAACACTGCTTCATTGCCCCGGCGCGAGAACCAGTAAAAATCGCCCGATACAATGTCTTTAGGCAGGTATAAAACTGCTGAAGAGGATATTTCGCTTATTTCATCCTCAGAGGGTAAAATGGCCTTCTGGATGGTGTTTGCATAATGAATACTGTCTTTAATATTGCGGTTCTGCAGGTCAAGCAGTTCGTTCTGCTTTTGAATCTGAAGATTTTGTTCTTCGATCTTCCTTTTCTGTTCGCGAAGCCTTTTGTTGTCACGGACTTTCAGAATTAGCATCACGCTAACTAAAAGGAGAAACAGGAGAATTCCTGCTGCACCAGCAAACATGGTGCGGCGGATATATCGCTCATACTTCAGTTGGGCTTCTTTTTCGCGAAGCTGTGATGTCCGCAATTCGATTTCCATTTTCTGTAACTGGGCTAATCGCGCCACCACTTCAAGCGAATCGGAAGTTTCTTTGAGACGTCCTGCTGTTTTGGAAAGTTCCTGTTCGGCTATTGCTACTTTGGTATCTGCCTCTTTACGGATGGACTGATATTCCTCTGCCTTGATCTGCCGGTCCAGTGCCGAAAATTGCTCGAAATACTGAAAAGCCTGATCTGATTTGCCAAGTTTTTCATAACAGGAGGCCAGCAGACCGTATCCTTTCCTCATTAAACGGAGGTCCTGCTCTTCCTGCGCAATCCGCATCGCCTCCTGGGCAATTTTTGTCGCCTGTTCATAGTCCTTAAGCCCTTCATGGGCTGAGGCGATATTCATGAGGGCTTCTGCCTGTTCCCGGTTTGTGCGCAATTGCCGTATCAGTTCATATGCTTTCTGGAAAAAACGAAGGGCATTCTGATAGTCTTCCTTCCCGGTATAAAGAAGGGCCAGATTGTTATTGAGGGTAATCAGTGCATTTCGGTTGTTCAGTTCGGCAGCATACCGGAGTCCCTCGCCGAAAACCTGAATTGCTTTTTCTATGTTTCCACCCGACCAGTATGCATATCCCGCCTTACTGTACAAATCCAGTGCAATAGCCTGGTTTCCTTTTTCTGCTTCCTGAATCGCCTGCTTTTCCAGATCTGATCCTGCCATCTGAGCTGTTGTTGTAACAGGAACGAACAGAATGAAACTCAAAAAAAACAAAAAGCAAATACTGTTTATTTTCATGTCACCGGCTGATGCAAGTTGTGAAGTGAGACAAATCTTATCATTCAATCGAGATAATAAACTCAGTGCCTTTTCCTTTTTCTGACCGGAACGTAATTCCAAAACCATGGGCATCCAGAATCATCTTGCAAATGCGCAGACCGACCCCCGAGCCTTTCTCCCCTCGTGTTCCGCGGGTAGATTTGTGAAATTCTTCCTTAAAAAACTCTTCGGGGTTCACTTTTTCCATACCTACTCCTGTGTCTCTGACAGAGATGTACCGTTTGCCATTCTCCTCCATGGCCTGTACGGTTATTGTTCCCCCATCGGGTGTAAACTTGATGGCATTGCCAACCAGATTGTTTAGGACCTGGCTCATAAATGTGATATCGGCTGACAACAAAAATTCATTTTTGATATTCACCTGAATGGTCTGCTGCTTTTCTTCCGCTTTCTTCCTGAACATCAGAGCTGTTGTGTTCAGCAAACGGGAAATGGGGATTTCCTCACGGGAGAGTTCGATTCCCCGTGAACCCAGGTTGGCCCAACTCAGAAGTTTGTTAAAATATTCGCTGATGTTGTGCGTTGTTTCAACTATAATCTGCAGGTAATTTTTAATTTCTTCACTTTGTGGTTCATTGCCTGAAATACTCATCAGGATCATTTCGGCAAATCCTGATATTGTTGACAGAGGAGTCCGCAGATCATGGGCTACAATACGGATAAACTCCTCCTTCGACCGCAACATGTTTCGCAATGTATCTGCCTGGTATTTGATGCGAAGGGCTGTCTTAAGCCTTGCCAGAAGCTCCGTCTCATTAACAGGTTTCTTTATATAGTCCTGGGCTCCTTTTTTTAATGCTTCTTCCACATCTTCCGGTCCGGTTTTTGCCGTAACCATCAGCACCGGAATTTCGCGGGTTTCTTCTTTCTGCTGAAGGACTTCCAGTACATCCAGCCCGCTCATTCCCGGCATCATTACATCCAGCAGGATGGCATCAGGTAGTTGTTTTTCCAGACTCTGAAGAGCCTCCGGCCCGTTCATGGCTGTCTGCACCTGATAACCGAGCTCGCTCAGCAGCCCTTCCAGCAGGAAGATGTTGGCAGGCTCATCATCAACCACCAGAATTGTGCTTCTATTTTCCATATAGTCTTAGATTTTGCTCGATAATCTGCAGTAAAGTGCTTTCACTTACCGGCTTTTTCAGAATATCATGATGAATGCGTTCAAGAGCAGTTGTATTGATAGCCTTTGTTTCGTTGCTTACAAAAAACAGAAATGGACTGGTGTCGTTTACTGGCCGTTTTTCAACAATTTCTGCAATCAGGGAATCTGTTTTCTCACCAAAAGAATCCTGGTCGATAATCGTCAATTCGGGAAAGAAAGCGGATGCTTTTTCAACAGTATCTTCCTGTCCGGATACAATAATGGAGTATTTTTTCCCGAGCATGGTCAGCAAGGTATGGTTCAAAATATCATCTGTGCAGGCAAGAAGAAGCCTCGGCTTGCATTGTTCTTCCAGTATTTTTCGCAATGTTGCATAAGGCTGGTTTTTAGAAAACACCGATCGTACCTGCCCGGTAAGCCTTTCGTCAGGACATTCTCCAAGAATAACGACCGGGATTCTGCTCAACCGCCCGTCAAGAATCAGCTTCCTTAAAAATTCCATGCAGGAAATCCCTTCAATATCATTACCTATCAACAAAATGTCAGGCAGAATCTGAACCGTTTTCTTTAAACCCTGGAATCCGTTTTCGGCGGGTTCAACATCATATCCGCTCTGAATCAGGTAATCAATAAGGGAATTTCTGTATCCTGAATCTTTTTCTATCACCAGAACCCTCTTCTTGGCCAGTTCAATTGCTCTTTCTGTATTTCTGCCAAGTTCCCGTATTTGCTCTTCCGAAAGCACAGGAAGCCAGAAACGCATGGTGGTACCAACCCCTGGCTCACTTTCAACACCAATTTCTCCGCCCAGCATGGTAACCAGCTTCCTGGTAATGCTCAACCCAAGCCCTGTACCCTGGTGCTTTCTTGTAGCTGAACCATCTGCCTGCCTGAATTCGTCAAAAATGATTTTCTGGTCTTCCTTTTTTATTCCGATTCCTGTATCGCTGACAGCAAAATATATACGCTCATTTTCGTTAGAAACAGTAAGTGATATTAACCCTTTTTCGGTAAATTTCACTGAATTTCCCAATAAATTAATCAAAATCTGATGCAGTTTTTTTCTGTCAGTAATCAGGGTTTTGGGAACATTGTCGGCAATATTAATATCAAATCTGATAGGTTTCCCTTTCAGCAGGCCTTTAATAATATCCTTTATCTCGGTCAGTATGGAACTCAGGTACACTGTTTCATAGGTTATGACCATCTTGCCGGCTTCAATTCTCGAAAGATCCAGAATGTCGTTTATAAGTTCAAGCAGATGTGTACCGCTTTGATGAATCATCTGCAATGCTTCGGTCTGCTTTGGCGTTAGGTTGTCATTCTGATATTTTACCAACATTCCGGAAATCCCGATGATGGCATTCATTGGTGTCCGTAATTCATGGCTTATGGTGGCAAGAAACTGACTCTTGGTCTTGCTGGCACTTTCCGCTGTTTCCTTGGCTTTCTGCAGTTCTTTTTCAGCTTCTTTCAGAAGGCTGATATCAACAAAACCATAAATGGTATAATAGGTATTCTGTAAATGAATATCCGACTTCCTGAAAAGCACCGGCAAAGTCTTTCCGTCCTGTTTTCTGAAAGTCCCTTCCTGAATTTCTCCTGAGGTCTTATCTTCGTTATCACCGGGAATCAGAAAATCATCAATTTTTTTTCCTGTAATCATGTGCCGTTTCCCTTCGAACATACGTAGTGCTTCAATATTCATATCCCTAATCAGAGCCGAGTCGTGATCGGCAATGATTAACCCCACCGGAGCTACCTGGTATATGGCATTGATAAACTTCTGCTGTTCAATAAGTTCAATTTCTGTATTTCGTTGATCGGTTATATCGTGGAATACCATGCCGAGGATGGTGGCAGTGACCCTGAACGCCATGGTATCATATATTCGCGCATTTTTATCATCCGATAAAGTGAGAGCTTTGTTACGCCAGAGGGTATTCTTCGTCAGAACCTGCAACAATTCGCTTTCTATTTTCAGATTGGCCAACTGGGGAAACAGTTCATTAAAAGTTTTTAAATCTTCCCGCTGGTCTTTGATTTGAAAAATGGCAGCAGCCTGCTGGTTGGACCGGATTAGCACAAAATGTTCGTTAACATTTCTTAATAAGATCATCGGATGAGGAAGGATGTTCACAATTCCTTCAAGTTCCTTGCTAATCTTCAGATTATTCATTTTCCGAAGATGTGTTGATGATTGTTATACATCTTTTCGACCTGTGGCTTTAAAAAAGTCATTTAGCGGAAAAACAGGAATTGCACGAGGAAAGTAATCCATGCCAGTGCGGCAACAATGATAAACAGAATCATCAGTTTCTTCGACCGTTTTGTTTCTTCCCCCAGCTTTTCGATCGTTACTATCTGTTTGATTTTATTAGCCAGATTCTCTTTTGCGTATGGGTCTTTCACAATATAATCATATGCCCCGAGCTTCAGGGCCTCAACCGCTATTTTTATACTGGTCTGACCCGACATAAAAATGAATTTCGTACCGGGACTGATTTTTTTTACCTCAATCATTGTTTCAATTCCATTGATACCCGGAAGTTCAAAATCCTGAACAACAATATCGGGCCTGAGAGTTTTAAGTTTTTCAAGGCATTCCTCACCCGTCAAACAGGAGTGAATTTCACCCATTTCCTTATTGGTCAAAAAGACTGTGTACAATTTGTTCAGGCCGGGATCATCTTCCACAATGAATATGACAGGTTTCTTTTTCATTTTTTCTATGATTTTGAACATTGTTGTTCCAGATTCCGCGCAATATTGATTATTTCATCGTATCGTACCGGTTTGTAAAGAATCTTATCAATCCCCAGTTCAAATAATTTCTGTCTTGTGTGCAGTGAACTATCGGCTGTTACCACAATTACGGGGATCGCCTTTCCCCGTTTTCTCATCTCCTCAATGAATTGCATGCCATCCATTACCGGCATCATAATATCAAGAAAAATAACTGACGGATTCTCGGTTTCCAGTATTTCAAGAGCTTCTATTCCGCTACCGGCCTCCAGTACATCGATGTCTTCAAATGAAAGAGCGTCCGATATGAATTTCCGGTTGAGAAACGAATCGTCAACTACAAGTACCAGTGGTTTTTTCATGATAAAGATACTAATCTTTCATTTTTCAATCATTGGTTTAATCGCCAAGTTATAAAATCTTTTAATTCCAAAATCCGGAACAATGATGATTTAGATCACCTTATGACGGAAATATTGATTCATTGAATATTTTATTATTTTGCACCTTTGCTCGTTCCAATGCCTGTATACCTGTTCAGACGGATTCTTTTTACCGTGGCATGCGCTTTTATTCATTGTGCAGTTTGTTTATGTATGTCATCAGATTCCTTAACCTATTCGCACATGAAGAAGAAGCATGAACTTAGGACTTATGCGGCACCGGTGGCATTGTTTACGGCTTCTCTTTTCACCATTCCTGATAATTCTCCGCTGAACAGAATCAAGGTTCGTGATGCAGTTCAATCCGGTTTCCCCGGATTCAGAACGCATATGGATGATGGTTTGTGGGCTGTTCCGGCGGCCGGTGCTTATGCTCTTCATCTGGCCGGGGTGAAAGGCAGAAATGACCTTCTGAATACGACTCTTCTGTTTCTGAAGTCCCAGCTGTTTACAGAAATTCTTGTAGAACCGCTCAAGTACACCACACGGGTACTCCGGCCCGACAGCAGCACGCGCAATTCCTTTCCTTCGGGCCATACAGCCAGGGCTTTTGCTGTTGCTACCTGCTTTCACAGGGAGTTTGGCGACAAAAGCATCTGGTACAGTATCGGAGGATATACCATAGCATCCGCTACGGGATTATTACGAATCATGAATAACCGGCACTGGATTACTGATGTACTTGGAGGTGCTGCAATCGGTATAGTTTCAGCTCAGCTTGCCTATGGCACCCACAGGTACCGGTGGGGAAAGCGTCCTGTGCAACTTTCCTGCATGCCGGTATGGTTTGCCGATTCCGGAAAACAACTTATGTTTGTGATCAATTGGTAAATGCATATAGTATGAATAAAACCACCTTTCTTTTTGCCGTTCTGTTGATATTGGCCGGGTCTTTTGCCTGCCACCATCGTGCTGTAACTTCCGATCCCCTTATCCGGGCTATTGACTCCCTCCGGCAGGCTGGTTTTGAAGTAACTGACCTTCATGCACATCTTAAAGGAGGCCTGACAATGGAACAACTGCTTGAACACAGCAGGAAAACGGGTATCCGGTATGGAGTTGCAATAAACTGCGGCCCTGGTTTTCCGGTACATAATGATTCTTCGCTCAGGGCTTATTACAATCAGGTAAAAGACTACCCTGTGTATCACGCTGTTCAGGGCGAAGGAAGAGAATGGACTTCGCTGGTTTCAAAAGAGACCCTCAGTCTGTTCGATTACGCCTTTACTGATGCCATGACCTACACCGATGCCGGAGGACGCCGGATGCGGTTGTGGATGCCCGGTGAAGTGTTTGTGGATGACCCGCAGGAATTTATGGATTATCTTGTGGGGAAAATAGAAGAAATTCTCTCTTCCGAGCCTATCCGTATTTATGTTAATCCAACCTACCTTCCGGAGGTAATCCGCGACCGGTATGACGAACTCTGGACCCCGGAGCGGATGGACCGTGTCATCAATGCTCTGGTAAAAAACCGCATTGCACTGGAAATTAACTGTGCCAACAACATCCCTTCAGCAACGTTCATTAAACGGGCCAGGGCTGCAGGCGTTAAGTTTACTCTTGGTACGAACAACAGCGGGGCTGAACTGGGTTATCTGGAATACGGAGTAAAAATGATCCGTGAATGTGGCCTTACGCCTTCTGATTTCTGGGTGCCTGAGCGAACCGTCCGCTGAAGATGCCGTTTCTAAGTGTGCCTTTCATCTGAAGGGCAATCCGGAAAACCAGTTCATCTCTTCCGACAGGCTTGGCAAGATAGTCATCGCAGCCTGCCCCAAAACATTTGGTCCGGTCTTCTTCCGAAGCATATGCCGTTTGGGCTATGATGCGCAGATCCTTTTTTCTTTCCCTGATCCTGATGGCCAGATCAAGCCCGTTTCCGTCGGGCAGGAATATGTCCAGCAAAACAATCCTTATCGCAGGTTCTGAAAGCAAAATTTCCCATGCTTCCTTCATTGAAGCTGCCTCATATATGATCATGCCCCTGGATTCCAGAACTTCCCTGTAATAAAGGCGGCTTTCCTCATTATCATCGACAATCAGTAAAGGAATACCCTGCAAATCAAAATCAAGCATCAGGGTGCGATGACGTTTAACTTCTTTATTATGCTGCAATCCACCTCTTGGTATAGTAAACCAGAATGTTGTCCCTTTCCCTTGTTGCGAAGAAAACCAGATTCTCCCTCCGGTAAGGGAAATCAGTTTACTGCATATGGCCAGACCAAGGCCAGGACCACTGCTCTCTTCGGCCCCTGTTTCTGCCGCGTGAAACGGTTCAAATACGGCAGTTTGCTTTTCCGGAGGAATCCCGGAACCTGTATCCGATACAAAAAAAGTGAACCATTGTTCGCTGGCAGAATGATATCCGTATGATATTTCCCCTTCGTCGCTATGGCGAACGGCATTGTTGAGCAAAATACCAAATATTTGTTGCAGCCTGCCGGAGTCATAAAAAAATTCATCCGAAACGGATTCAGGTACAGGATGAACGGTCAGCGTTACTTGATTTTTCTCCATGAGTCCCCGGGAATGCAAAAGTTCTTCTTTCAGGTTGTTAAAAAATAAATTAAGCCGGAAGGTCTGAGGAAACAGGGGAAGCTGATGTGTTTCAAGCAGACTGATATCGATCAGGGAATTGATAAGGTTGAGCAAAGCTTCGGAATTTTCGCGTATTATACCCAGGTAATTCGTTGCCACAGCCTCCGGAAGTTCCTTTTGTTCCAGAAGCGTGGCAAAACCGTAAACAGCGTTCATCGGAGTACGCAGGTAATGGGAAAGATTTCTCAGAAAGGCTGTCTTCACACTGCTGGCTTTTTCTGCCTCCAGTTTGGCTCTTGTGAGTTCGTCATCCAGCTGCCGGCGTAAAGTAAAGTCATGTGCGGTTCCCAGGAATTTCCATCTCTGGCCTGAAGGTTTACCATACAAAATATTGATTGTATGCATCCATCGCCAGGATCCATCCTTGTGTTTCATCCTCAGGTCATGTTCGTATGCATTGCCATTGGATGTGGCACCAAAAGCAAGAAGTCGGGCATTGAAATCTTCTAAGTCAGAAGAATGACAAACTTCTGCGAAGAAGTTTTTTCCCAGTTGTTCCCACTCTTCTTTTGTATAACCCAACTGTTTGGCAAGAATCAAATTGGAGTATTCAACGGCCCGGCTGGCAGGTTCATAGATATAAATGCCTGAAGGGATTTTCTGGAGTATTTTCCGAAGCAACTGGAATTCTTCCTGTTCTGCTTTTATTTCATCATCCATTTTTTTCCTTTTCTCGTCTATATGCCTGAGGTCTTCAAGTGCAAACTTCAATCTCTCCGGGCTTTCCCATACAATCAGATCATTGATGCCTGCATCGCGGAGAAAGTTTTTCTCTTTCGCTGCAGGGGTTTCACCAAGGATTATCATCGGAATTTCAGGAGTAAGACCTTTACGGAGGCGGAGAGCCGTAATCCCGTCAAATCCTGTAACCGGAAAAGCCGTAATGATCAGGTCGGGCCAGGCATTTTCGAGATTCTCAACATAGGCGTCGCGCGTACTGACTACCCTCACCGAACAACCGGGAATCGAATTTTTAATTTCCTCAGCAATCTGTGAAGATGAAATCGACACATCCTCCACATACAGCACATGCTTTAATTGCATAAAACATTATATGTGAGATTTTTATGTCAGATTGCCACAAAAAATTAAGTATTTAAACAGTAAAGGTAACAAAAATTATGTTATAACGAATTGAATTGGCTGATATTTTGTAGAAAAGAATATTCTGAATGGTCATTCTTTTGCGAAACACATTCGGTGCAGCCTGTGCGAAAGCAGCTTTAGAAAGAAAAGAAGGACAAAACCGGGAGGTTTTGCCCTTCTTCAGGTGCCCAGAACAGGACTCGAACCTGCACATCATTGCTGATACTAGTCCCTGAAACTAGCGCGTCTACCAATTCCGCCATCTGGGCGATGATCCCGCTAATGCGGGAGTATTTGTGCCCAGGACAAGACTCGAACTTGCACGCTTTTGACGGCGCCAGCCCCTCAAGCTGGTGTGTCTACCAATTCCACCACCTGGGCATTTGGGATTGCAAAAATAATATTATTCGTGAAAAAGTAAAAATGTGATGAAATTTTTTAAAAAAATGAGTGCCGGATCAACCTGTAACTGACCCGGCACTCTTGCCTAACCCTAACTAACCAAAACTAACCGTTACTAACCTAAATGAGATTAAGCAAAAAACGTGCCAGAATTATTCCGTTGCCTTCATTTTTCTTCCTGAAGGATTGCTTGCCGGATTCCGGATGGTTCCGCTCTTTCTGCTGCCGCCGGTATAATCAACCCAGGCAGTAAATGTGTTGACGGCATTGGGAACCAGAGCCATGGTGCGGATAAATGCCACATCCTCCTCGGCAAGTATGTAATTGTTGTGGTATTGTTCCCAGACGTCCACATAATATACGGCAGGTGCAAGATGGGTGAAAACCACACGCCCGTCAATATCGGTAAGACCTTCTGCTACGGCATTGGTCTGATGAATCCAGTCGGTAAGGGAAGGATAGAGAATTACGCTCGCATTGGGAACCACGTACTGGTTATAATACTCTTTAACGGTGATTTCCAGTGTGGTTGGATACAGTACGGTGATGTCCATCATGCTTTCATCCGAAAAATGGTCGGAAGAGAAAACTTTCAGCACGACGCGAAAGGTTCCGGGGCGGGTAAATACATGAACCGGGTCGTATTCATTGCTGATATAGCCATCGCCAAAATCCCATTCTGCAAAATCGGCATTGACTGAAAGATTAGTAAATGCTACGGCTTCGCCGGCTTCGATTACCTGTGCAGATACCGTAAACCGGGCCCGGGGCACCTCCCGGGTGCAGGATGCTGCCATCAGCAGCAAAACCGGCAATAAAATCAGTTTTTTCATGGGGCTGGTCTTTTCTTACCTGAAAGCATCCAAAAAGTATGCCAGAGGCTGATAGCTATTCATACACACAGCCGTTTTGGTGGAAAATACCAAAACGGCTGTGTACCATTAGTAAACAATCAGGAGTTAACTCCTGTGAAATGATATCACAGGTTTCTTTTGATGAAATCGTATATTTTGGTGTACAGGTGCAGGCGTGTGTTTCCTCCGTAAATACCATGGTTCCTGTTGGTATAGAGATGCATGTCGAATTGTTTTCCGGCCTGTACAAGAGCTTCCGCAAATTCCAGCGTGTTCTGCATATGCACGTTGTCGTCGGCTGTTCCATGGATCAGCAGGAGTTTGCCCTTTAAATTTTCTGCATGGCTGATGGGAGAGTTCTGATCGTATCCGTCGGGATTATCCTGGGGTTTCCTCATAAAACGTTCTGTATAAATATTGTCGTAATACCTCCAGTTGGTAACCGGAGCCACAGCAATACCGGCTTTGAATTCTCCATTTCCCCTGGTAAGGCAAGAACATACCATGAAACCTCCAAAACTCCAGCCGAAAATTCCGATCCGGTTCTTGTCAACATAAGGAAGGTTTCCCAGGTATCTGGCTGTTTCAATCTGATCCAGCGTTTCGTATTTTCCCAGCTGGAGATAGGTCATTTTTCGGAATTCCTCCCCCCGGAATCCGGTACCGCGGCCATCGACACATACCACAATGTACCCGTTCTGGGCCAGGAAATTTTCCCATCCAAATGACCAGGAATCGGAAACCGACTGAGACGCAGGCCCGCTGTACTGTGTCATGTAAACGGGATATTTCTTCTTTTTGGAGAAATCAGGGGGTTTTATCATGTATCCGTTCAGGGAAACGCCTTCTGTGGTGGTAAAGGAAAAGAACTCCTTCCGGGTTGGTTTGTATTCGGCAAGGACTGATTTCAGGCGCTTGTTGTCTTCAAGCACTCTCACCAGCTCGCCGCCTGACCGGTGAACAGTTACCAGGTAGGGCGTATTGGCATCGGACCATGTGTTGACAAAGAAACTGAAATCAGCACTGAATTCAGCATCATTAGTGCCTTCCATGACCGAAAGTTTTTTCCGGCCGGTGCCGTCAAGTCCGGTGACGCATATTTCCCGGCGGAGGGGAGAGGCTTCGGCCGACTGGAAATAAACCAGTCGGTTGGCTTCATCAATGCCTGAAATAGATGCATCATCATACTGACCTGAGGTGACCTGATGCAGTTTCCCTGAAGACAGATCCAGCAGGTAAATATGCTGCCAGCCGTCGCGTTCGCTCATGAATACCATCTCCTTGCCGTTTTTCAGAAAAGTAAAGGAGTCGAACAGCTTTTCATCCAGGTAGTATTTGTTTTCTTCGGTATAGAACACCTCTGATTTGCCGGTCTTATAATCTGCACGGAGCAGTTCCAGTTTGTTCTGAAGCCTGTTAAGCCGGAAAATACATAAATACTCCGGATCAGCCGTCCACCGGATTCTGGGAATGTACTGATCGGTTTCTTCCCCCACGTCCTGCCGGACCGTCTGATGCGTTTCCAGATCGTAAACATGCACGGTAACAACTGAATTGTCTTCTCCGGCTTTGGGATATTTCCATTCCCTTATACCCGGGTAGGTTGCATATTCCTTGAGTTCCGGACGCAGGCCTTTGAACATGCTCATGGCAAAGGTGCGCACATTGCTCTCGTCAAAACGGCACCAGGCAACCTTCCTGCTGTCGGGAGACCATTCAAAAGCCCTGCTGTATTCAAATTCTTCTTCATAAACCCAGTCGGGAATACCATTTATAATCTGATTGATTTTCCCGTCGCTGGTAATCTGAATCTCTTCATCCCTGAGAAGATCTTTAATAAAAAGATTATTCTGCCGCACAAAAGCCACTTTATTCCCATCGGGAGAAAAAGTGGCAACCTGCTGGGGGCCATTGCCCGACAAGGGAACCACCGTAGCGGAGGGCACATGATAAACCATGTATTCGGCCGTAAATGAATGGCGGTAAATTGGCTGGCGGTTGGTAACAAGCAGAATACGCGATCCGTCGGGACTGAAGGTAAATCCCTGATAGCCTTTAATACCGGCTTCTATGAGAACATTGCCGTCCAGGATCTTTTTTCGAGAAAGGCCGGTTGCATAATCGTACGCTACCAGATCAAAATTTTCTTCCTGAACACAGTAGCTCTTTCCGTCGGGCATAGGAATCATTGCCTGAGGAAAATCCGGGAAGAAGGTGTAGTTGACAAACAGATCTTCGAGCGTTATCATCCGTTTCCCGGACTGGGAATTACCGGAAAACGAAACCAACCCGGCCAGGACAATGGCAAGAAACAGATTGGCGATTACTTTATTCTTCATACAAATTTCTTTTTTGGAGATAATGGCGAAAAATAATGATTTATTGCTGAAATCATTATTTTTGCATGATTTTTTTTAAACCAGGAATGATTAAGATAACTTTTCCGGATAACAGTGTACGTGAGTTTGCTGAGGGGATTACACCTGCTGAGATCGCCAGGAGTATCAGCCCTGCTCTCGCAAAGGAAGTATTTGCCGCCACGGTGAATGGTGAAATCTGGGATCTTACACGGCCTATAACCAGCGATGCATCGGTAAAACTTCACAAATGGGAGGATCCTGAAGCCCGGCATGCCTTCTGGCATTCTTCGGCCCATTTGATGGCCGAAGCTCTGGAAAAACTGTATCCGGGGATTAAGCTGGGCATTGGCCCTGCCATAGAGAATGGCTTTTACTATGATGTGGATCCGGGGGAAGGACGGACCATTTCGGAAGAAGATCTGCCCCTGATCGAAAAAACCATGCAGGAGCTTGCAGCACGGAAAGTACCCTACATTAGGGAAACTGTAACCAAGGAACAGGCTCTCAACCATTACCGCAAGCTGGGAAATGAATACAAAGTGGAACTGATCAGTGATCTGGAAGACGGTCAGATTACCTTTTACCATCAGGGCGACTTTACCGACCTGTGCCGGGGGCCACATCTGCCCGATACCGGCTATATCAAAGCGGTAAAACTTTTGAGTGTTGCCGGAGCTTACTGGAGGGGCAATGAAAAGAACCGCCAGCTGACCCGCATATACGGAATTTCTTTTCCGAAGCAAAGTCTGCTTGATGAATACCTGGCTATGCTGGAGCAGGCAAAACAGCGCGACCACCGCAAGATCGGAAGGGAGCTGGAATTGTTCGCCTTTTCACCCAAAGTCGGACAAGGGCTTCCCCTGTGGCTTCCACGAGGTACGCAGCTGCGGGAACGTCTGGAACAATTCCTGCGGAAGGTTCAGCTCCAGTATGGCTATCAGCCTGTTATTACACCCCATATCGGGCAAAAGGAACTGTATGTTACTTCAGGGCACTATGAGAAGTACGGAAAAGACTCCTTTCAGCCGATCCACACCCCAGAGGAAGGAGAGGAGTTCCTCCTGAAACCCATGAATTGCCCCCATCATTGCGAAATTTATAAATTCAAACCTCGTTCATACCGCGATCTGCCCCTTCGTCTGGCTGAATTCGGAACCGTGTACCGGTACGAAATGAGCGGTGAACTGCATGGGCTTACCCGCGTAAGGGGGTTTACCCAGGATGATGCCCATATTTTCTGCCGCCCTGACCAGCTGAAGGATGAGTTCAAAAAGGTAATCGATATCATTTTCATTATTTTCAGGGCACTTGATTTTCAGGACTATACTGCTCAGATTTCTTTAAGGGATCCGAACAACAAGGAAAAATACATCGGGTCTGATGAAAACTGGGAAAAGGCAGAACGGGCCATTATTGAGGCGGCTGAAGAAAAAGGGCTCAAGACGGTTGTAGTTCCGGGGGAAGCAGCTTTTTACGGCCCGAAGCTTGATTTTATGGTTCGTGACGCCATTGGCCGGAAATGGCAGCTGGGTACCATCCAGGTTGATTATAACCTCCCCGAACGTTTTGAACTGGAATACATAGGGGCGGATGACCAACGGCACCGTCCTGTTATGATTCACCGGGCCCCTTTCGGCTCCATGGAGCGGTTTGTCGCCCTGCTGATTGAGCACACAGCCGGGAAATTCCCCCTCTGGCTGGCTCCCGACCAGGCTGTAGTGCTTCCTATCAGTGAAAAATTCGAAGATTATGCACAAAGTGTTTTGAAATTCCTAAATAATTCCGATATTCGCACGCTGATTGATAACCGCAACGAGAAGATTGGCAGAAAGATACGCGACAATGAACTGAAGCGCATTCCCTATCTGCTCATTGTGGGCGAAAAGGAACAATCTTCAGGTACGGTATCAGTCCGCAAACAAGGCCAGGGAGATATGGGATCCATGACACCGGGTGCTTTTGCCGCCATGGTAAAGGATGAGATCGACCGGGCACTTGCGTTTATTAAATAAACAAATGTTTAACTAATCAGGAGGACCAGGAAATAGCCTTGCAAAATTCCAGAGGGGGTTTCAGAAGACCGCCAATAGCTCAGCAAACCCCGCACCGGATTAATGATCAGATCAGAGCCAGAATGGTTCGGCTCGTAGGTGATAACATTGACAACCCCCGGGTTGTCCCCATTGATGAAGCCTTAAAACTGGCCGATGAAATGGAACTCGACCTGGTGGAAATTTCACCAAATGCCGATCCGCCGGTTTGTAAGATCATCGATTACCAGAAGTTCCTTTATCAGCTGAAACAAAAGCAAAAAGAAGCCAAGGCCAAAACAGCCAAGGTGGTGGTAAAGGAAATAAGGTTTGGCCCCAATACCGATGATCATGATTTTAACTTTAAGGTTAAACATGCCCAGAAGTTTCTGGAAGAAGGAAATAAGGTGAAAGCATATGTGTTCTTTAAAGGCCGTTCCATTGTTTATAAAGAGCAGGGCGAACTGATTCTGCTCCGCTTTGCCACCGCCCTTGAAGATTACGGCAAGGTGGAACAAATGCCCAAACTGGAAGGCAAACGGATGAATATGCTGATTGTTCCCAAACCAAAGAAAAAATAACAGAACCAATAATCAGAGAGATATGCCAAAAAGAAAGACAAAATCAGGTGCCCGTAAACGGTTTTCACTTACCGGTACCGGCAAAATCAAACGGAAACATGCATACAAAAGCCATATCCTCACCAAAAAATCCAAGAAAAGGAAGAGGAATCTGACGTATGCTGGTCTTGTTGATAAGGCCGACCGCCGGAATGTGCTCAGTGCCCTTGGACTGAAATAAATGTACGGGTTAGTTTAAATGTATGATTGTTTAACCGGATGTTTGAGCGGAAAAGAGTCCCGGTGAAGGGGAACGCAAAACGTCCATAAAATCAAGTAATTATGCCACGATCAGTCAATTCAGTAGCATCGCGTGCGAGGAGGAAAAAGATTCTCAAACGGACAAAAGGCAACTTCCTTTCCAGAAGGAATGTGTGGACAGTTGCAAAAAACACGTATGAAAAAGGCTTGACCTATGCCTACGAACATCGGAAAGACAAGAAAGGCAATTTCAGAAGCCTCTGGATACAGCGAATCAATGCCGGTGTCAGGGCTTACGGTATGTCCTATTCCGAATTCATGGGCAAACTTGGAAAAGCAGGCATTGAACTGAACAGAAAAGTGCTTGCCGACATGGCCATGAACGACCCCGAAGCCTTTAAAAAGGTCGTTGAACAGGTTAAAGCTGTCTGATTTAAAAAGAAAGGTTTCAGTATTGTGCCTGCATTTCTCAGTAAGTGCAGGCATTTTTATTTTCTGATTGTGCGCAGAAATGAAGTTGGCTTCAGACATAAGTGTTGGTATTCGGTTGATTCCCACTGATTACTTGATTCATCAGCCGAAAATCGAATCAATGAGGATTAATTGTATTTTTGAAACAAAAACCCTATGAAAATAGCATTGATCGGATACGGAAAAATGGGCCGGGAAATTGAAACGGTTGCCCGCGAAAGAAACCATACCATAGCTATGGTAATTGATGTAAACAACCAAAATGATCTCCGGCCTGAAAATCTCAGGAAAACCGACGTGGCCATAGAATTTACCATTCCCGCTTCCGCTCCCGAAAACCTCAGGCGTTGTTTCGAAGCCGGAGTTCCCGTTGTTTGCGGAACCACCGGATGGATGGATGCATGGAATACCGTGGCAGATGCCTGCAGGCGAACCGATGGCGGACTGTTTTATGCTTCCAATTACAGCCTTGGAGTCAATATTCTTTTTTATCTGAACCGGCAACTGGCGCGCATCATGAACCGTTTTCCCCAATATGATGTTCGTATTGAGGAAGTCCACCATACCGCAAAAATCGATAAACCCAGCGGTACGGCCATTACCCTGGCCAATGACATAATAAAGGAGTTTGCGGCAAAAAAACGCTGGGAACTCGATGGTGCCTCTACTCCCGAATCCATTATGATCCGTGCGGTACGAAAAGAAAATATACCGGGAATCCATTCCATTACCTGGGATTCAGAAAACGATACCCTCCAGCTCTACCACTCTGCAAAAAGCAGGAGAGGTTTTGCTCTTGGCGCTGTCCTTGCCGCTGAATTTATGCAGGGAAAGAAAGGGATCTATGGAATGAATGACCTTCTGCAGTTCTGATTTACCCATCCTTCAGCCGGTTTTGCAGTAATTGATTTTCGCTGTTCGCCTTTTATCCTTCGCCTTTTGCCGGGAAAGAGCATGTGCAGGGGATAAGATAAGATGAACCCCCATTGCGCATCAAAAAATGTCCCATATAGGTTCATTACATGTCAGATGGTTGGTGCAAAACGCCAACCATCTGAAATTCTCTCCCGGGATATCGAAAAGCGAAGTTTTAAAACTTCCCCGGCCGATGAATTGAATACCTGAATGGAATAGTTTTTTAATCCGGCGAAATTCATTTACTTCGCACTGTAAAAGATGTACCTTATGAAAAACTTTTTTTCCAACAAATATGTAAAATTTGGAATCGCTGCTGCTCTTTATCTTGCCTGGGTTGTCTGGCTTAATAATTACTGGTTTCTCTTGGGGCTTATCATCATTTTTGATATCTATGTTACTGAAAAGGTAAACTGGGCCTTCTGGAAAAAACGGGGAGTCAAAAACCCGGCCTGGGTGGAGTGGCTCGATGCACTGATATTTGCTGTAATTGCTGTTACCTTCATCAATATTTTCTTCTTTCAGAATTACAAAATTCCTACAGGGTCTATGGAAAAAACCCTGATGATAGGGGATCATCTCTTTGTAAGCAAGCTGGCCTACGGTCCGAAAATCCCCAATACTCCGCTTTCCTTTCCTTTTACACAGAATACTTTGCCTTTGCTGGGAACCAAAAGCTATGTCGAGTGGATCAAGGTTCCTTACAGGCGATTGGCGGGTTTCAGGAAGGTGAAGAATGACGATATTGTGGTCTTTAACTTTCCGGCAGGGGATACGGTGGTGCTTGAAAACCCTGCCAGCAGTTATTATACCAACCTTCTTCTGCTGGCTGATTCACTTCGATACAGGGAAATCAGGATGGGAAATACCATGCGTTCACCGGAAGAATACATGAAACTGGCTGAAAAATACCTCTGGACAACGAAGCATGTTGTTGTCCGGCCTGTTGACCGGCGCGATAACTATATCAAACGTTGTGTGGCCATTCCCGGCGATACCCTTGAAATTCGTATGGGCGATCTGTACATTAACGGAAAACCTCAGAAGCACCTCAAATACATGCAGTTTCTCTATCGGGTCAAAACCGGAAATAACCGCCTGTCGAACCGTGCATTCGACGACCTCGGCGTAAGCCGTGAGGACCGGCGGAACAGCTATATGCAGGACGGCTACCTGCTTCCCCTGACCGAAGAAATGGTTGAAAAACTAAAGAAAAATAAAGCGGTTCAGTCTATCGAACGCTACCTTCAGCAACCGGGAGAATATGACCGGTATCTCTTTCCCTATTCGCCCAAATATCCATGGAATGTTGACAATTATGGTCCTATTGTCATGCCAAGGAAAGGACAAACAATTGAACTTACCCTCGACAACCTGCCTCTTTACCGCCGGATTATTGCCGCATACGAAGGGCATACCCTTGCCATACAGGACAGTGCTGTTTATATTGATGGCAAGCCGGCCCGGACATACACCTTTGCCATGGATTATTATTTCATGATCGGCGATAACCGCCATAATTCGGCCGATTCGCGTTACTGGGGTTTTGTCCCTGAAGATCATATCGTCGGAAGGCCGGTGTTTATCTGGTTATCTATCGATAAAGACAAGAAATTCCTCGGAAAAATCAGGTGGAACAGATTACTGCACTCTGCCAACAGGTATTGAGCAGAATGATTTGGTTCGCTTTTCGTCATTCGTGGCGCGGGGACAGTGATATTTGTTAATATCCCGACTCCCGGAATTCTTTGGCCTTTAACAGCATGAAAGGCCAGACGGGATGTGGGAAGCAAAGGAACAGAAAGACCACGCCGCTGTCCTGCTATCGTTTCAGAAAGGAAATTCCTCCGGAGCCTTTTCCTGCATTTTTTCTTCTTTGGGTTTTTCTGCTACCTGATGAACGGTATTGCCGTCAACATATATGGCTCTGTAGGGCCGGGCAGGACATGCATGTTCGCATGCACCACAGCCGATGCAGATTGATGTGTCTACCTGAGGAATGTTCAGATCACCCTTGTAAGGAACCATTTTAACCGCCTGGGTGGGGCAGTGTTCATTGCAGGCGGCACAGGCTGTGTTATCAGTGTAGACAATGCAGTTTTCCCTTATAAAATGTACTTTGCCGATCTGTGTGACCTTTTTCTGTTCAACGGTGAGCGGCTGAATCGCTTTGGTAGGACAAACTTCCGTGCAAACAGTACATTCGTAATTGCAGTAGCTGGCATGGTAATCCATATGGGGTTGCATAAATCCCAGGATTCCGTATTCGGTTACCGAAGGTTTCAGCACGTGCGAAGGGCATGCACTAACACACAACTGGCAGGCCGTACAGTGTTCCGTAAAATGTTCTATGCTGAGGGACCCGGGAGGAGATACAGGGTGGGTTTTTAATTCAGTCAGTACCGAAGGTTTTCTGGAACCGGCACTTTTTTCCTGAGCGGAGGCAATTTTGGAAAGACCCGTGATTCCGGCAACAAAGGCAACTGATTTTATTACAAATTCGCGTTTTGACGAATCGGTCTTCACCATTTCAACATCCTGTTTTTCCTTTTGTTTGGGAAACCAGCTGTTTCTGTATTGAATGCTGAGGCTGGGACAGGCCGAAAGGCAGTTGAAGCAACCAACGCACCGGCTGAAATCAACTTCTTTTTCTTTAATGTTGATGCACTGCGACTTGCATGAAGAGGAACATTTCCCGCAACGGTCGCAGGTGACCTTGTCGATACGTATTTTGAAGAGGGAATACCGTGAAAGAAAGCCCAGGAATGTGCCCACGGGGCAAATGGTATTACAGTAAAGACGGCCATGGAAGAATGACATCCATGTGACAAGAATCAGGATGGCAGAAGGATAGATCAGGGTAAATGGATTAACCGCCCTAAGTTCAACCGGGTTGAGCCAGAAAATGCTCCGGGAAGCCAGGGCTTTTGCCAGAAAGTTATTGATTTCTGCTGCTGCCGGCTTGACAAGCGAAACCACGATACGTCCAAAATTGCTGTAAGGATCGAGAAGGTTCAGCAGCAGGATATTTCCGGCCAGAAAAACCAGTATAGAAAGGATAAGAATGGAATAGCGCATTACATTATACGGTTTTCCGAATCGGAAAATTCTCTTTCTGCGGCTGAGTTTCCTTCGAAGCCAGCTCACCACATCCTGATAAATACCCAGAGGGCATACGGTTGAGCAATAGACTCTTCCGTACAGCAGGCTCAGGAGGATGACCACCAGAAAGCCAATGCCGGCAAATGAAAGCAGGTTTTTAAACGTCAAAAAGGAAGGTATAAACTGAAACCAGGTTATCCCTTTCATTATATTCCGCGGGAAGTGTCCTGTGAAATCGACCAGCATCAGAAAAAAAAGCAACAAAAAAACCAGGGAAACAAATACCCTGGAATATTTGAGCCATCGGAAATGCATGCGTCTCAGATTTTAATGCGGTTAATATTCAGTGCATCCAGATCCATTCTTCCTACGCCCATTTCGGCGGCATAACGGATATAATTGACTTTTGAGGGTTCGATCCCGTAAAGTTTAGCCGCAGCAGCATCAACAGCAACAATGTCAGCTGAAACGAGGAGAGATTTCATCAGGACAGTATCATTCACCGAAATGCCTCTCGGACCGTTTTTCTTCATTACACGGTATGCGTCGACCACATTCAGGGTGGGTTTACGGTAGGTCACAAAGTCGGCAATGCATTGATGCAAATTGTGCGCGTGCCAGTATGAACGATCCCAAATTGTTCCCATGAGGTTTTTCATGGCAATGGTAAGCTGGGGACCGCTATGATGCTTCAATACAGGAACATTAATAAAGACGTCCGAAGAGAGAATCAGCTCGTGTTCTTTCACATCCTTCAGATTTTTTCCGTTAGGAATTTTAACCGGATGATAATACCGTTCTGAGTTGGCAGGGACAATTTCCCCTCCGGCTTCTTTTACGGCCTTTTCAATTCCGCTGTTGGTATAGCATTTTTTCCAGTCATCGCAGGTATAGTCAAAAACATACACTTTTTTTGCCCCGGCCGCAAGGCAGTGCTTTACAATCTGCTTAACAAGGAGTGGATTGGTATCAGCGGCTTTTTCAGGCGTGCTGTCCCATCCGATGTTGGGCTTGACGACCACTGTTTGTCCTTTTTTCACAAAGGTTTCCATCCCGCCGAGTGACTGAATGGCTTTATCGAACATTGCATCAGGTTCGCCGCCCATAACGGCAACAAGATCATAGGGGAGATTCATCCGGCTCCCCTGAGCCAGCAGATTCCCGGTACCAAACGCTGTAAATGCACCGGCGGCAATGCTCCTGGTAATAAAATCTCTTCGTTTCATAGAACCATCCTCCCGTTTGATTGTTTGATGCGCTAAAATTAAAGCGAAATTTCCTAAAATCCTGAGAAATTTTAACTGGTACCGATCTGCTGGTACTAAGCAAAAAAACTTCTAGTACCGATAAAACCTCATTACCCTGATTTGTGATTTTAGATTTCTGATTCTGATTTGCGATTTTTTCGATTTGGAAGGCAAACCCGTTGAATCATAACTCAGAAATCACAACTCACCGAAAATTCCCAATTTCCTAATTTCCTGTATAAGATCATGCTATGAAAACCTGAACAAGTCAATAGGAAATCGGAAATCGGAAATCTTCAAATTGCCCCGGAAAATATTTCCTGTATTTCCGGATGAAATATTTTTTACTTTTGGAAAAATTGGTTACTGAGGTGGTACGGCATATTGTTATCTGGAAACTAAAGGAAACGGACCCTGGTCAGAAATTCCGCATTCTGGAGGAATTTCGTTCCCGTCTGCTTGCGCTGAAAAACGAAATCCCGGGTATTACCGGTATGGAGGTTAAGTTCAATGCAGAAAAAGCTTCCGCTTCGAATGACGATATTGTTCTTATAGCTGATTTTACCGACTGGAAAGCGCTCAACGACTATCAGGTGCACCCTGCCCATCAGAACCTGGTTTCATGGGTTTCCGCTGTGCGGATTTCGCGCTCGGCCATTGATTACGAAATCTGAAAGTATTCTGCATGTTCCCGTTACGAGACAATATCCCCCACAGGCACTTCCCCTACATGAACTGGGCAATTATTCTGGCCTGTACCGCTGTGTTTCTTTTTCAGCTTACCCTGAACCAGCAGGAACAGCAGGCATTTTTCTACCTTTTCGGACTGGTTCCGGCACGCTATTCCCACCCGGAATGGGCACGTTTTTTTGGACTGTATGCAGACAATTATTTCCCTTTCATTACCAATACATTCATGCATGGCGGGTGGGGCCATTTTATCTCCAATATGTGGATTCTTTTTATTTTCGGCGACAATGTGGAAGATCGTATGGGCCACTTCCGCTATCTGCTCTTCTATCTGCTGGCAGGATTGATGGCCAGCCTCACGCATTTTGTCCTGCATCCGGCTTCCACTATTCCTGCTCTTGGTGCTTCCGGGGCGATTGCCGGTGTTATGGCCGCCTATATGTTTCTGTTCCCCTACAGCAGAATACTGGTTCTTTTACCTATCCTTATTATTCCGTTTTTCTTTGAAGTTTCTGCCTTTGTATTTATTGCCATCTGGTTTGTTATTCAGCTTTTCAGCGGCATGAACGATCTTATGTTTCCTGCCTATACGTCGGGAATTGCCTTCTGGGCCCATATTGGCGGCTTTCTTACAGGGCTTCTTACGTTCAGAATCTTTCTGGCCAAACAACGTTAAATGCCATGAAGGTATTTTCAAATGATTTTGTCCGGGTCGATTTTCAGGAACCTTTGCGTTTACTGGAAACAGTGTGGATGCCTCGTTCTTCGGAACTGACCGAAGAAGGCGTTCTCAGGGAAATGAGCCGTTTTCTTGAATATGTTCAACTGTATACTCCTTTGTGCATGATCGCTGATACGCGGTACTTCGGAGTGGGTGTTACCCCCCACCTGCAATCCTGGATTGTACTCAATTTTATGGCAAAAATCATGGAAGCAGGAGTGAAAAAATATGGCATCATTGTTACCGGGGAAAAGTATGAACAGTTGCATGCCGAAACTCAAGCAGAAGAAGGTGAGGAGGAGCTTCTGATCCGGTATTTTACTGACTATAACACTGCCTTTCGATGGGTATGCCAGGTTTGATTCTTTTGCATGCCCTTGAAACCGGCATTTGATATCATTCAATCAGCGCAATGGAGCAAGCTGTTACTGATGGCTTGCAGTAAATCTTCTTTGAGGAAGGGCTTGGCCAGATAACAGGAAGCACCTGCTTCGAGGCATTTCTGTTTGTCCTGCTCATAAGCATAAGCTGTCTGGGCAATCACAGGAGTAAGCGGATGGGCAGAGCGGATACTGCGAATCAGAGAATATCCGTCCAGGTCAGGCAGGCAAATATCGGCCAGTACCAGGTCAATGTGTGTTTCCTGTTCCATAACCTGAAGGCCTTCTTTTCCCGTTACAGCTTCCAGAATGACCGCATGCGTTTCTGTGAGCATTTCCCGCAACAATTCAAGATTGGACGGTGTGTCTTCAATCAGTAAAATTTTTCGTCCTGTCAGATCAAAGCGGGCATCTTTTTCCTCAACGTGCACGGGTTTTTCTTTTTCCGGCTCAGGAAGATAAGGAATGGTGAAGTAAAAAACGGATCCCTTGCCCGGTTCTGACTCAGCCCATATTCTTCCTCCGAATAAGTCAACAAGTCCTTTACTGATCGACAAACCCAGCCCTGAACCTCCGGCCTGCGTTGATATCGTTTCATCCTCCTGCCGGAATCGCTCAAAAATCACACTGATTTTATCCGGATGAATGCCTTTGCCGGTATCGGATACTGAAAAGAGAACCATTTTTTTGTCGTCGGATAATTTGTACTCAAACCGGATATAGCCAGTCTGGGTAAATTTCATACCGTTGGAAAGAAGATTGGCCAATACTTGCTGAAGCCTTACCGGATCGGTTTGTATTTCGTCTTTTCCCTGCGGCAGACCGCATCTGTATTCCAGCAGTAGCTCATTTTTCTGCTTCCTGATGCGCTCCTGTTCATATTGCTGATAAATCTGCTGCATCAGCTTATTCAGACTGCACGGTTCGTAATGAAGCTTCAGCTGCCTGGCTTCCAGTTTTGACAGGTCAATGATGTCATTGATCAGGGTGAGCAGCTGTTTTGTTCCGGTCTGAATGATGTCGGTGTAGAGTTTTCGCTTGGCGGGATTGATGTTTTCATCGGCCAGCAGATAGGAAAATCCAAGGATGCTGTTAATGGGCGTCCGGATTTCATGCGACATATTTGCAAGAAAAGCACTCTTCAGCCGATCGGATTCTTCCGCCTTTTCCTTGGCAACCACCAGCTCCCTGTTCAATCGGATTCGTTCGGTAACATCATTGAAAATGCAAACAACTGAATCAAAAGAAAGTGGAAAAAGAAAAGCTTCCAGCGTACCCTGAAAATGCTTGTCGTGGTATTCAAACTGTTCGGTATAAATTGGTTTCTTGTTGACAAATACGGATTGTATCAAAGCAAACTGACTTTCGGAAAATCCTTTAAATATTTCCTGTAACGGTTTGCCGAGAAAGGAATTGTGTTTAATATGCAGCATTTTGTCGGCGGCAGGGTTAGCTCCCGACAGAATAACCGATCCGTTTTCTGACATGCTGTAAAAGTGCATTCCCAGCGGGTTGGCTTCCACAACACTGCGGAACTTCTTTTCCGATATCTGAAGCATTTCTTCCGCCTGCTTTCTCTGAAGTATCCTCCACAACCCGTCCATGACAAGCGTCAGTTGACGGGCATCGCGTTCTTCATAAGGATCCCGTTTGTTGGCAACACCTGCCACCAGTACTATTTTCCCCTTATCAAATACCGGTACAGTAAGGAAACGTTTCAGAAGGACATGACCGGATGGAAAACCTCTCTTCCAGGGATTATAAGCCTCATAATCATTAATGATTACCGCTTTTCGCTGACGTATGGTTTCCGCCCATAAACCGGCCTGTTCAACCTGAAATTTCCAGGTATGGTCAGGAATATTGCACTCTTTCATTACTTCGGCCGAAAATGCTTCCATATTCATTTCCGTTTCATCCGGGTTGATGCGCCCGATAAAACCCAGGGAACTTTCAGTAAGCCAAAGCACTTTTTCAAGAGCAAAATTGTACAGTTCGCGGGGCGGAAGATCCATCATCCGGTTCAGTTCAATCAATGTTTCCATGCGGTCTATGTCCTGAACCCTGATCTTCTCGGCATATAACTGTTCACTTACATCGGTAACGGTTATTACACGGAATTTTTCTTTTCCCAATGGAATAGACCGCACATTGATTTCGGCCGTAATGCGGGTACCTTTTTTTTTCATGGCCTGATACCGGAGGGTACCTTCGGGTGCCTGTTGAATAAAGGTTTGAAACTCGCGCTTATGCTCCGGTACAACAAACTCAGTTATGGGTTTTTTCTGAATTTCTCCGGGACTGTAACCAAAGATCCGGGCAAATGAATCATTGGCTTCAATAATCCGCATCCCCGTATCCAGCAATGCTACTCCTTCATGGGCTGCATGGGCAAGAATCCTGAACCGTTCTTCTGATTCTCTAAAGGCCGCTTCAGCTTTTTTCTGCGAAGTGGTTTCAAGGGCAATCTCAATGGCACCAGACAATTGTCCATCGGAGTCAAAAAGGGGGAAGCCTCTGACATACCAGGATTGTCCGTTAGGGTGAAGTATTTCAGACTCTCTTGGCTGCCGCGATGCCATGGCTTCCTGAACCGGGCATCCCGGACAGATTTTCTTTTGTTTACTCCATATTTCAAAACAATTTTTGCCTGCAATATTGTCTATATCAAGGCCGGCGCTTTTACATGCCGCATTGTTTGCCCATACCGGCTGCATGTTCTGGTCATATACCACTACGATCTCACTGAGGGCATCCAGAATGATTTTGGATCCTTTAACCAAAAAACCTTCCTTATCTTTCTCTCTTACCAGCGACACAGCTGTATCCTGATTCTCGGTTTTTTTATACCATACCTCCGGCTTTGTTTCAAAACACCACAATATAAAAGACTGACCCTCTTCCCTGAATGCGGCGAGTTTAATGCGAAGTGTCATGGACTCATACTGGAGGTGTTTTTCAATGGCATATCCCTGATCTTCTGCACCGCTTATCCATTCCAGCACCTTTTCCTTAGTTAGAGCGGGTATTATGCCCGCAATAGGCTTTCCTTCCGTTGCGTTGAAAAAAAAGGACAACCGGCATCCTTCATGAAGGTATAATTCCCTGATGTTTCCTTGATGGTCGGTAATCAGTACACAGCCGTTAATTAAGGAAACAAGCGACAAGAGTTTTTCATTCCTGTTTGATGCCTGGTATGGGGGTTGATTCTTGGACATATCCTGGAACAAAGTGCAAAAAATGCTGAAGCCTAATATTATCAAAAATTTTTATTACTGAGTGAATAAATATGAATGATCTTTGTTATTAAAATGAATGATCTGCATTACTATTTAGGTTGCACCTGCTTCTGGAGAGAACGAAATTAACTTTATAGGGCATCCTGGCAGGAATTTTTGTATCATCGAAGGATTAAGGTTTTAACTGACAGATATATAATGAATTAATAAATCTGAGTCTTCACATAAAAGAATTGATTACTTTGTTTGAGAAAGTTCCAATCAAAAAAAGTTGTTTATTTGTACAGCATGAGGATCTGAGGCGGCCGGTTTATTTTTAACCTATAACCCTACTGTTATGCATCTCAGTGTAATCGATATCCTGATCATTGTTGTTTATCTTATCGCCAGTATCATGATCGGGTACTGGGTATCACACAGGGCTTCGGCCAGCATACGGAATTATTTTCTCGGTGGTAATCAGCTTCCCTGGTATCTGCTGGGTGTATCGAACGCATCCGGAATGTTCGATATTGCCGGTACCATGCTGCTGGTCTACTGGTTATCGGTTTACGGGATGAAAAGTATGTGGATACCCTGGCTATGGCCTGTATTTAACCAGATCTTTCTGATGGTTTATCTGTCTTCGTGGTTGCGCAGAAGCAACGTTATGACCGGCGCCGAATGGATCAAAACCCGTTTTGGTACAGGCAAAGGGGCCAATCTGTCGCACATTATCGTTGTGATTTTTGCCATCGTGAGCGTGATTGGCTTTCTCTCATACGGTTTTAAAGGAATCGGGAAATTTATAACAGCGTTCCTTCCCCCCCTGGTAACTGATGCGGCAATGCTGGCCCGATATCCCCAGATGAATGAAAATCTTTACGCTCTGATCCTGATGGGCATTACTACATTTTACGTTGTCAAGGGTGGGATGTTCAGTGTGGTCATTACCGAAGTAATTCAATACTGTATTCTTACCATTGCCTCCATAGCTATCGGGATTATTGCCATTGTTAAGGTGTCTCCGGGCACAATCAATGCTGTGATTCCTGAAGGATGGAAGAGTATGTTTTTCGGCAAAACTGTTGGTCTCGACTGGACGCAGATTTCAGCGCAGGCATCGGCCAAACTTCATGCTTTCAATGACTGGATTCAGAATGACGGTTATTATTTGTTCGGGATCTTTTTTGTCATGGTGCTGTTCAAGGGGATTTTGCTTGCCGCAGCAGGACCCGCTCCCAATTATGATATGCAAAGAATCCTGTCCACGCGCAACCCTCAGGAGGCGTCGAAAATGAGTTCCCTTGTCAATGTGGTGCTGAATCCGTTCAGGTATTTCATGGTAGCCGGACTTACCGTGCTGGCTCTGACGAATTTTGATACGCTGTACACAGCCTCCATTACGGAACCTGATTTTGAATCCATTCTTCCCCAGGTACTTGCAACATATATTCCTGTCGGATTGCTCGGTTTTCTCATGGCGGGTCTGCTGGCCGCATTCATGAGCAATTTTGCAGCCACGGTTAATGCGGCACCTGCCTATATTGTGAATGATATCTATAAGAAATATATCAATCCGCATGCCAGCGAAAAAACGTATGTCCGTATGAGTTACCTTGCCTCCGTTGCAGTGGTGTTGGTAGGTGTCAGCATCGGGTTTTTTGTTGAATCCATCAATAAAATTGTTCTCTGGATCGTAGCCGGTCTGTGGGGAGGATACACCGCGTCCAACGTGCTCAAATGGTACTGGTGGCGTTTTAATGGCTACGGCTATTTCTGGGGTATGGTGACCGGCATTGCAGCATCCCTGATCCTGCCAGCGTTGAGCCATCTGTACCCTGTTTCGGTACTAAGCAATTCACCTCTTCCTGCCAATTTCAATATGAATGCTTTTCCGGTCATTTTCTTCCTGTCGCTTATTGGCTGCCTTCTTGGCACTTACCTCACCAGGCCCGAAGACGATGAGACGCTGAAGCATTTCTATAAAAATGTCAGGCCCTGGGGCTTCTGGAAACCGATCCATCAGAAGGTTGTTGCTGAAGACCCGTCGTTTGTGGGTAATAAAAACTTCCTGATCGATATGTTCAACATAGTTGTGGGCATTGTCTGGCAAATTACGCTGATGGCATTTCCCGTTTACCTGGTACTGCGCGACTGGAAACTGTTCGGAGTTACGTTCGGGATCATGGTGATAACTTCACTGATTCTTAAAAAGACCTGGTGGGACAGGCTCAAGTATGTAGACTGATCTCCGGTTTTTTCTTTTTCAGGTCGTTCCAGGCGGCTTCCATCAGAAGGTAAAACGCCTGACCTTCAGTCGCTGCTCCGGGATGGTCAAACTCCGGTGAACCGCACACACCGCGAACCATTCCAAAAGAATCCATTTTGCCCTGCGCCGCCTTCCTCATTTTAACGGCAGCTTCCAGGTAGGAAACCGGCAGCCAGTCTCTTTCTATCCCTCTGAAAATAGTGTAGGCTGCCATTTGCGACAAATTGGTCTCGACAAAACTTCCCGGTTCGTCAATAATGTTATGAAATAATCCGTCTTCCCTCACATGTGCAAGGCATCCATCTATGCCCTCCCGGATGTATCCATACAGTCGTTCTTTGTCGTTCGTCCGGTTCTCAGGCAATGCATGGGCGACACGTGTCATCCCTGCCAGAGCCCATCCGTTACCGACACCCCAGAAAGCTTTCCGCTCGAATGTTTTTTTCTTTTCGTCCCAGATATGGGAAAATAACTTTTTCCGGCTATCCCATAAATATTTGCGCAAACCTTCCACCTGACGGAGCGCTTCGTCATATTCTCCTGCTACTGCAAGAAAGGGCGGACACATGTACATGCTGTCGATCCATAATTGCGGGGCATAGGTAATGTGATGGATGATCCCGTCACTTGTCCTGGGTGCCCTATGAAGAAGATATTGCAGCATTTTTGCCTGGGCTTCCCTGAAAGCTTCATTGGAATACCTTTCAGCCATTTTCAGCACGGGTTCTCCGTTGGAGGCAGGGTCGGTAACTGCTTCGTCACTGGCTACATTGGCAAGCCGTCCAAGCTGGTCCTGTCTCAGAACTGCTTCCTCAGCCAACAGATAAACCAGTTCATATTCTCCCAGTTCCAGCAAGGCCTGCGCAGCCACCCCCTGCTCCCACGATCTTCGCTGTGTGCTGAGCATGGCAAAAATCGCTTTCCTTATTTTTTTACAGTCTTCGGATAAATTTTCCTTTGCTTTTCCTGAAGCACAGGAAGAAAGGAATGGAATGCTCCCGGCAAGAGCGGCAGTTGTTGTAACTCTGCCCAGAAATTGACGACGTTCCATAATTAAATCAGTTTTTTATGCAATTTGCAGATATTTTTGAATTTGTCCTATACTGCCTTTGAACATAGGGTTTATTTTTTTGCCTTACTTTGTTAAAAAGTATTTCCCAATGAAAACACTCCGTCTATACTCAGGTTTGACCCCGGGAAGAAAGAATTTCTCTTTCTTTTGCGCGGGCTTTTTATTTGCTGTTTTTATTATGTTGATTTTATCCGGTTGCGGAAGCAAAGAATCAAATCAGAGCATAATTACCAAAGAGGTTGTTCGCTCTGCTGCTATTCTTTCTGATCTGGCATTTGATGATGCCGAAATTGATTCTATGCTGGACGGTTTGAATGCTTACCGTTCATCCTATCAATCAATGCGCAACGTATCACTTTCCAATGATGTGCCTCCGGCTTTTATTTTTTCTCCGGTACCACCGGGCTACAGGGCTGATATTTATACCGGTATACCTGATTATGGTTTGCCGGCAAAGGTGAGTATCCCTGAAAACAGGGAAGAGTTGTGTTTTTATCCTGTATCGGAACTTTCGGTTCTGTTGCGTACCGGACAGATTACATCGGAAGAACTGACACGGTTGTATATCAATCGCTTAAAGGAATATGATCCGGTGTTGCATTGTGTGGTAACTCTTCTTGAAGATCGTGCCCTGGCCCAGGCAAAAAAAGCCGATCGGGAAATAAGGGCCGGGAAATATCGCGGACCTCTGCATGGTATTCCATACGGAGTGAAAGACTTGCTGGATGTTGAAGGTGTACCAAGCACGTGGGGATCAAGGTTGTATGAAAAGCAAATAGCCGGACATACTGCTGCTATTGTTCAGCGGCTCGACTCAGCCGGTGCTGTACTGGTTGCCAAGCTCTCACTGGGTGAATTTGCCATGGGGGATGTCTGGTTCAAAGATATGACGCGGAACCCATGGAATCCGGCAACAGGATCGAGCGGTTCTTCTGCTGGTTCTGCTTCAGCAACGGCAGCAGGTCTGGTTGGCTTTGCCATTGGTTCTGAGACATGGGGGTCGATTGTTTCCCCTTCGACTGTTTGCGGAGTAACTGGACTCAGACCTACTTTCGGACGTGTTCCGCGAACCGGAGCAATGACATTGTCGTGGACCATGGATAAACTGGGTCCCATTGCACGAACTGCCCTGGATTGTGCCATTATTCTTGCCGCAATCAATGGCAGCCACCCGGGTGACCCGGCTTCAGTCAGTGTGCCATTTTCCTTCAAGGCCTCGCAAAATCTGAAGAATTTGCGGGTTGCCTATGATGAGGAAATTTTTACACGGAATTACCCCTTCAGAGCGAATGACAGCAGTGTTATAGAGTTGCTAAGGCATCTGGGCTTTCAGCTGGTTCCGGTTAGAGTTCCTGATACCATTCCTGTTAATAGCCTTAGCATTATTCTTGAAGCGGAAGCTGCAGCAGCCTTTGACGAATTAACGCGATCCGGGAAGGATACTATAATGGTACGCCAGACCAAAGATGCATGGCCCAATATTTTTCGTCAGGCACGTACCATTCCCGCCGTGGAATATATCCAGGCCAGCCGTTTACGAACACTTCTGATCAACGAGTTTAACCGGCTTTTTCAGAAGGCAGATGTTATCGTTTTTCCTTCCCTCGAAGGGAATCAATTGCTGATTACAAATCTTACTGGTCATCCTGCCTTGTCTGTCCCCAGCGGGTTTGATGCACAAGGCATGCCCACAAGTGTAACATTTGTCGGCAACTGGTATTGTGAGCAAAATATACTTCTGCTGGCGAGGGCTTATCAGGAATATACGCAATGGTACAAAAGAACTCCCCCTGATTTTACTCCTTCAAAATAAAATATTTTTGAAGCGTTCATTAGCAAAACAATAATAATGCATAACACAAAAAAACGGAACCCGAAACCTTCGACCGTATGGATTTTCTGGCTGGGAAAACATTAGAGGATTTAAAATTGTGGCTGCGGGAATCCGGTGAAAAAGAGGATTATGCTGTCCCTTTACTGACGGGCTTTTACAGGAAAAAGATGCGTGATATAATGCAGATAGCTCAGCTGCCTCTTTCCCTTCGCCGGAAATTGGCAGCAGCTTTTGCCGATGGATACTATGAACCCTCCCATCTGATGGTTTCAGCCGACGGAAGCAGGAAATACCTCTTTTCAGCCGGGGAAAAAGGGTTTGTCGAGTCGGTTTACCTTCCTGAAAGATCCAGGCATACGTTGTGCGTTTCGACACAGGCTGGTTGCCGTATGGGATGCGCATTTTGCTGTACAGGCCAGTCGGGTTTCAGAGGCAATCTGACTGAAAGGGAAATTCTGAACCAGGTTCTGTCGGTTCCGGAAAGCAGTATGCTCAACCGCATTGTTTTTATGGGCATGGGTGAACCGTTCGACAACAGCGAAGCCCTTTTTCGTGTTCTTGCCATACTTACTGCTTCCTGGGGCCTTTCATTTGGAGCTCAAAAAATCACTGTCTCAACTGTTGGTATTCTTCCATCTGTTCTGCGGTTTCTGGACGAAACCAATTGCCATCTTGCCCTGAGTGTTCATTCTCCGTTCCCGGAGGAAAGGAAGAAATGGATTCCTGCCGAAAATAAGTTCCCGCTAAAGGAAATCATTCTGTCTGTGGGCCGGAAGGGAATGAACCGGCATCGCCGCATAACAGCCGAATATGTTATGATGGCTGGTGTGAACGATTCCCGTGAGCATCTGCAGGAGCTGATTTACCTGTTTCGTGGCACCGTATTCAGGATAAACCTTATTCCTTTTAATCCTTTCGAAGGAAGCGTTGTACGGCCATCGGAAGCATCTGCTATGCAGTATTTTATGAAGGAGTTGAACGAAGCCGGCATTTCCGCCACCATTCGTCGGTCACGGGGCACTGACATCAGTGCGGCCTGCGGTCAGCTGGGCAATTCATTAAGGTTAAGCCCGGATTGCGCATCAGGAGCAAGCGAACTGATGCGCAGTGGGTAGGCCTTGCGTGGAAGCATCCGGGCAAATCCCGCTGAAACGGAGTGAAAGCGGCCCGCAGGGAACATTGCGAATGTTTTCATGAGCAATGTGGGTTAAGCCCGGATTGCGCATCAGGAGCAAGCGAACTGATGCGCAGTGGGTAGGTCTTGCGCACAGGCATCCGGGCAAATCCCGCTGGAACGGAGTGAAAGCGGCCGGTTAAGCCCGGATTGCGTATCAGTAGCGAAAGCGAACTGATACGCAGTGGGCAGGCTTTGTGGGATGGCATCCGGGCAAATCCCGCTGGAACGAAGTGGAAGCGGCCCGCAGGGAACATTGCGAATGTTTTCATGAGCAATGTGGGTTAAGCCCGGATTGCGCATCAGGAGCGAAGTGAACTGATGCGCAGTGGGCTGGCCTTACGCGCCAGCATCCGGGCAAAATGCGCAATGTGGGTTCATCAGAAAACCAGCGTCGCAATAGACCTCTCCGGCATGCTGGTACGGAAAACGGAACCTGAAATCCATACACCAACCTCCCGCGCCGAATCCGTTGCATTGAGGATGACTACTGCCAGCCTGCCATCGGGATTAATAAAGGAAGCGCCGGGCAGATCATCCTGTGTGGAGCTGGTCAGTACCTTAATGGCACCGGGTCGCACAAACTTGCTGATATGCCCAATGTACCAGTAGGAATCCATATAATGCAGACTGCCGTCACGGGTATCGGCAATTACCGGCGCCA